>DAOLKH010000505.1:0-1501 GCA_035331685.1 Pseudomonadales bacterium | reverse complement strand
GGTTGTGGAAGGCCGATCTGGTGCTGCTGGCGATGGGATTCGTGGGTCCGGTGGAAAGCGTGCTCGCAGGCTTCGGCGTGGAGCGCGATGCGCGCGGCAACGCCCGTGCAACGACCGATCTGCAGGGTGGCTACGCAACCGGCGTGAAGGGAGTTTTCGCGGCCGGCGATATGCGACGCGGGCAGTCGCTGGTGGTGTGGGCCATTCGGGAGGGTCGCCAGGCGGCGCGCGCGGTAGATGAATACCTGATGGGCAGCACGGTTCTGCCACGATGAGAGCGCGGCAATCCGGACGCAAGTCATGATCAGGATCAACCCCGATTATCTGAAGCTGCAATCCGCTTATCTGTTTTCCGACATCGCCAGACGGGTGCAGGAGTTCCAGGCACGGAACCCGGATCGCGAGATCATCCGTCTGGGTATCGGTGACGTTACACGTGCGCTGCCGCCCGCCTGTATCGGCGCTCTCCACAAGGCAGTGGATGAGCTGGCAGCGGAGCAGACGTTCCGTGGCTACGGCCCGGAACGGGGTTACGACTTCCTGCGCGAGGCCATCGCCGAACACGATTTCCGGGCGCGCGGCGCCGACGTCTCGGCCGACGAGATCTTCGTCAGTGACGGTGCGAAATGCGATACCGGCAACATCCAGGAAATCTTCGCGACAGACGTGCGGGTTGCGATTCCTGACCCGGTCTATCCGGTCTACGTGGATACCAATGTGATGGCCGGCCGAACGGGCGCCTGCGAGGGTGACCGCTATCAGGGTCTGGTCTATCTGGACTGCAATGCTGCCAACGGCTACGTGCCTGATCTGCCTGCGCAGGACGTGGATCTGATCTACCTGTGTTTTCCCAACAACCCGACCGGGGCCACGATCAGCCGTGAACGGTTGCAGGACTGGGTTGCCCATGCACGCAGGCACAAGGCGCTGATCCTGTTCGACGCCGCTTACGAAGCGTTCATCCGCGACGAGCGTCTGCCGCGTTCGATCTACGAGATCGAGGGGGCGCGGGAAGTGGCGATCGAGTTTCGCAGTTTCTCGAAGACGGCGGGTTTCACCGGCGTGCGCTGCGCGTACACGGTGGTGCCGAAGGACTGTATCGCGTACACGGCGACGGCGGAGGCGGTGCGCGTGCACACGCTGTGGAACCGCCGCCACACCACCCGCTTCAACGGCGTTTCCTATCCGGTGCAGCGTGCAGCCGAAGCCGTCTACAGTCCCGAGGGCAAGCGCCAGGTACGGGCGTTGATCGACCATTACATGGAAAATGCCGCCTACATTCGCGATGCCTTCGGCGACATGGGTTTTCGTTGTGCCGGCGGTGACAATTCCCCTTATATCTGGGTGGATGCCGGATGCGATTCGTGGGAATTCTTCGATTTGCTGCTGCAGCGGGCCGGTGTCGTCTGCACCCCCGGTGCAGGCTTCGGCCGCTGCGGCCAGCGGCATGTGCGCATCAGCGCGTTCAACAGTCACGAGAATGTCCGCAAGGCCATGCAAT
>DAOLKH010000504.1:0-1504 GCA_035331685.1 Pseudomonadales bacterium | reverse complement strand
CCCGCTGCATGCGGCAAGTTACGTCGCACCAGGAGTGGCGCTGATCGGCGACGCTGCCCACGTGATCCACCCGCTCGCCGGACAGGGCATCAACCTGGGTCTGGCCGATGTGCGTGTGCTCGTCGAGGAGTTGCTCGACGCTCGCTCGCGCGGGCTGGCGTTGGCCGATGGTGGCGTGCTGGCGCGCTATCAGCGCAGGCGGCGTGGCGACAACGCGCTGATGCTGGAGGCGATGGAGGTGCTGCGCCGGCTCTATGCCGACCGGCGGCCCGCGGTGCGGCTGCTGCGCAGCCTCGGAGTGGCAGCGGTGGACGCAGCCGCACCGTTGAAGCGACTGTTGATGCGGCGTGCGGCCGGGCTCGACTGAGTGTCGATGGAGCATTGACGGAGCGTTGTTTCGTTTTGCCGGGGTGGAAGCTAGAATCGCGGCGGTTCGCGACTTTTGATCCTGTGCACTTCACCGGGGGTTCCGATGAGCAACGTTCCTGGCGATCGCCGATACGCCGTCACCCACGAATGGGCGCTCGCAGACGCTTCCGGTATCGTCACGGTGGGCATCACCGATCATGCGCAGGCTGCGCTGGGTGATGTGGTATTCATCGAGCTGCCTGAAGTTGGCGCACACTTCGCCGCTGGCGATGAGGCCGGCGTCGTCGAATCCGTGAAGGCCGCCTCCGACATCTATGCACCGGTTGCCGGCGTCGTGATCGAGGTCAACGAGGCGCTCGAGGATGCGCCCGAACTGGTCAATGGAGCCCCGTACACGAACGGCTGGTTCTTTCGCCTGCGCGCGGACGCCGTCGCGGATGATCTGGCCGCATTGCTCGATGCGCCCGGCTACGAAGCCAGTCTGGACGAGGGTTGAGTTGCGCGCTGCCCCGGAATCGTAGCGCCCATGAGCAGTGCTGCCGGGCTGCCGCGGTTGCAACTGCGGCGCGGCGAGGAGCGACGCATCCGCCACGGCCATCCGTGGGTGTACAGCAATGAGGTGGATACTGCCGCCACCCCGCTGAAGGCCTTTGCACCCGGAGCCCAGGCGCTGCTCGTCGCCGCGAACGGACGTCCTCTCGGGGTTGCGTTCGTGAATCCGCACTCGCTGATCTGCGCACGTCTGCTCGAGCGCGACGCGGCTTGTGTGCTTGGACGTGACTTCCTGCATGAGCGGCTGAACGCGGCGCTCGCGCTGCGCGAACGCCTGTTTGCCGAGCCGTTCTACCGGCTTGCCTATGGTGACAGCGACGGGCTGCCCGGGCTGATCGTCGATCGCTACGCTGGACTGCTGGTCGTGCAGATCGGCACTGCAGGCATGGAGGCTCTGCTCGACGAGATCATCACCGTGCTGGTCGGACTGCTCGCACCACAGGGGATTCTGTTGCGCAATGACACCCCGGTGCGCGTCATGGAGCAGCTCCCGCTGTACACGCGTATCGCGTGGGGCGAGGTACCGGACGTTTTCGAGCTGCGCGAGAACGGTGCACGTTTTTCCGTCGCCGCGGCAGGCGGG
>DAOLKH010000503.1:0-1505 GCA_035331685.1 Pseudomonadales bacterium | reverse complement strand
ACAGCCTGTTCCAGACGCTCGACGAGTGCGGTCGCGTGTTCGTGCTCGGTGGCGAAACCGCCGGCGTCAGTGCGACAGTGCGCGCACTGGCCGACGAATCCTGCTCGATCCCGATGGCCAACGGCGTGGAATCACTGAATGTCGCGGTTACCGCCGCACTGGTAGCCTTTCGCGCCCGCCTGCGCCGCTGAGCGCATTCAGCGTCCCAGATACGCCATCGCGTCCTCGAGTCCCTTCAGGGTCATCGGATACATGCGATCCTCGATCAGGCGTCGCGTGATATCGATCGACTGGGTGAATTCCCAGTGCTCCTGCGGCGTCGGATTCAGCCACACGACCTTCGACCAGACCGCCGCAATACGCCGCAACCACCGCTCTCCCGATTCCTCGTTCCAGTACTCGACGCTGCCGCCAGGCTGCAGGATCTCGTAGGGCGACATCGCGGCATCACCGACGAAGATCACACGGTAGTCGTGCGGGTAGCGGTGCAGGATATCCAGCGTGGACACGATCTCGTTGCGTCTGCGCACGTTGTCGCGCCACACGAAATCGTAGATGAAGTTATGGAAGTAGAAGTACTCCATGTGCTTGAACTCGCCGCGCGCTGCCGAAAACAGCTGCTCGCAGGTACGCACATGCGGGTCCATCGAACCACCGACGTCGAAGAACAGCAAGACCTTCGCCGCATTGTGACGCTCGGGCACCAGTTTCAGATCGAGCAAGCCCGCGTTCCTTGCCGTCGAACGGATCGTGTCCGGCATATCGAGCTCCTCGGCGGCGCCACTGCGCGCAAACTTGCGCAGGCGTCGCAGCGCGAGCTTGATGTTGCGCGTGCCGAGCTCCACCGAATCATCGAGATTGCGGAATTCACGCTTCTCCCACACCTTCACCGCCCGCTGCTGGCCGCCCTCCGGTCCGACCCGGATACCCTCCGGGTTATAACCGTGCGCACCGAACGGTGATGTGCCACCGGTACCGATCCACTTGCTGCCGCCCTGGTGGCGCCCCTTCTGCTCGGCGAGTCGCTTGCGGAATTCCTCGATCAGCTTCTCGAGCCCGCCCAGCGACTCGATCTTCGCCTTCTCCTCGTCACTCAGCGTCTTCAGGAATTCCTTGCGCAGCCATTCGTCGGGAATCAGCGCCTCGATCAGGTCATCGACAGTCTCGAGATCACGGAAATACAGCCCGAACGCACGATCGAACCTGTCGAAGTGCTTTTCATCCTTCACCAGCAGCGCGCGGCTCAGGTAGTAGAACTCGTCGGTATCCGCAAACACGAGGTGGCTGGACAGCGCTCCCAGCAGGTCGAGGTACTCACGGATCGAGACCGGAACACCACCATTGCGCAGACCCGTGAAAAAGCCGGCCAGCATCATGATCCTCCCGCTGCAATGCCAGACAGAGCAGAACTAGCGGCGACTCTCGCGCCGGTGCATGAACGCCAGGCGCTCCAGCAGATGCACGTCCTGCTCGTTCTTGACCAGCGCGCCGTAAAGCGGCGGTAT
>DAOLKH010000502.1:0-1506 GCA_035331685.1 Pseudomonadales bacterium | reverse complement strand
GGTGTCGGAGCGGCTGCAGAGCCTGCTCGACCTGCTGCCCGGCGGCGTGGTCGTGCTCGATCCTGCCGGGGTGGTCTGCGACTGCAATCCGGCCGCGCGCGAGATGCTGGGTGCCAGTTTGTGCGGCGAACGCTGGATCGAGGTGATCCGGCGCTGCTTCGCTCCGCGCAGCGACGACGGTCACGAGATTTCGCTGCGCAGCGGCCTGCGGGTCAGCGTCGCCACGCGTTCGCTCGAGCGTGGCATGGGGCAACTGGTGCTGCTCACCGACCTCACCGAGACGCGTGAACTGCAGGATCGGTTGAGCCGTCACCGTCGCCTGACCGCCATGGGACGCATGATGGCGGCGCTCGCGCACCAGTTGCGCACCCCGCTCGCCGCAGCGATGTTGTACGCATCGAATCTGCGCGATGCCGAGCTGAGTCCGGAACAGACGCGGCGCTTTTCTGCCAAGGTGCTCTCGCGTCTTGCGCACCTGGAGCGCCAGGTACGCGACATGCTGATCTACGTGCGCGGCGATCTCACGCTGACCGACGTCTGCTGCGTGCAGCAGATCTTCGACGATCTCTCTGCGGCAATGGAAACTGCGGTGGCCGCATCGCGCGCTCGGTTCACGCTGCGCCTCGCCTGCGATCCTGCGCTGCGCGTGCTCTGCAACCGCGAGGTGCTGGGCGGCGCGCTGATGAACCTGGTCAGCAACGCGCTCGAGGCGACCGGCAGCGCAGGTCGGATCGATGTGGAGGCCGCGCTCGAGGAATCCCGGCTGTGCATCACGGTGCGGGACGACGGACCGGGCATGAGCGCGGAGATGACCGCGCTTGCGGGCGAGGACTTTTTCACCACCAAGGCGCAGGGCACCGGGCTCGGGCTGGCCGTGGTGCGAGCGGTTGCGCGCGCACACGGTGGTGAACTGCGCGTCGTGTCGGCTCCGGGTGCCGGTACACGCGCGTGTGTGCTGTTGCCGCTGCAGACGGCGCCTGCACTCGACGCAGCGCGGGAGATCCGGCATGGCTGACGGTGCGGTACACGGCATGCGGGTGCTGGTCGTCGAGGACGATCATGCGTTGCGCGAGGCGCTGGTCGATACGCTCGAAGTCGCCGGTTGCAGCGTCGAGGCGGCAGCGGCTGGCGACGAGGCGTTGGCATTGCTGCAGCGCTGCGTGCCGGACGTGATGCTTTCCGACGTGAACATGCCCGGCATGGACGGACACGAACTGCTGCGCCGTGTGCGCAGTGCGCATCCGCACGTGCCGGTGGTGCTGATCACCGCATTCGGCAGCATCGAACGTTCGGTGCAGGCGATGCGCGATGGGGCATCGGATTACCTCGTGAAGCCTTTTCAGCCTGGACAACTGATCGAGGTGATCGCACGTCTGGGACCCGCGGCTGCGACCCGTGGCGAGGATCCGGTCGCGGTGGCGCCGGTCTCGCAGGAATTGCTGGCGCTGGCGCGCCGGGTTGCAGCAACCGACTCGACCGTGCTGTTGTGCGGTGAGAGTGGTACCG
>DAOLKH010000501.1:0-1509 GCA_035331685.1 Pseudomonadales bacterium | reverse complement strand
ATCGAGTACTGCAAGGGCACGTTCCCGGCCGAGGCAACGCTCGATGGCCTGAAGATCGTGATCGACTGTGCGCACGGCGCGACCTACCACGTGGCGCCGGCGGTTTTCGAGGAGCTCGGTGCCGGCGTGGTGGCGCTCGGCGTGGACCCCGACGGGTTCAACATCAATCGCGATGCCGGATCCACGTCGCCGCAGACACTGGTGGATGCGGTGCTCGGGCACCGTGCGGATATGGGCATCGCGCTCGATGGCGACGGTGATCGGCTGATCTGCGTCGACCATACCGGAGCCATCGTCGACGGCGACGAGTTGCTGTACATCATCGCCGCCGAACAGCAGCGCGCGAGTGGCCAGTGTGCAGGAGTGGTGGGAACGCTGATGAGCAACCTCGGCATGGAGGTGGCGCTGCGCGAGCTGGGAATCCCGTTTGCGCGTGCGAAGGTCGGTGACCGCTACGTGCTGGAAATGATGGAGCAGAGGGGCTGGCGTCTTGGCGGTGAATCGTCGGGCCATATCATCTGCCGTGACGTCACCACCACGGGCGACGGCATCGTTTCGGCGCTGCGGGTGCTGGCGGCGATGAGCGCGCGTGGCGAAAGCCTGCACGCGCTGCGCAGCCGGGTGAGCAAGTTCCCGCAGACGATGATCAATGTGCGCGTGGGACGCCAGACCGAACTCGCGGGCAACGGTGCAATCGGCGACGCCGTGCGTGTGGTGGAAAATCAGCTCGGCGAGCGTGGTCGCGTGCTGCTGCGTGCCTCGGGTACCGAGCCGGTGATTCGCGTGATGGTCGAGGGCAGCGACGCCGTCGAGGTCGAGCGTCACGCGCAGGCGCTGGCCGATGTGGTGCGTGCAGTTGCGTCCTGAGCCGAGCGCCCCGATCGTCGTCATTCTGGCGGGTTTCTTGTGTCCCGAAGGGGATGTAGTTACCATCTGCGCCCGTTTTTGCAGGGGGACGCCGTGCGACGGACGCTGGTAGCCGGCAACTGGAAGATGTGTGGGACTCGCGCCGTGCTGCGCGAGGTGATCATGGAGTTGCGCGCCAGGGGCCCTGCAACGGCCGAAGTGGTGCTGTGTCCGCCGTTCCCGATGCTGGCGCCTGCTGCGGACATGATCGCGGACGCTGCGATAGGTCTCGGTGGCCAGAACCTGCATCCGGCGGTGGAAGGTGCGTTCACCGGCGAAGTATCGGGTGCGATGCTGCACGAGGCGGGATGCCGCTACGTGATCGTGGGGCACTCCGAGCGACGCCGCGATTATCGCGAAAGCGATGCCGACGTTGCCGAAAAGGCCGTCGCCGCGCTGCGCGAAGGGCTGTGCCCGATCGTGTGTGTCGGTGAAGATGCCGGAGAACGAGCGCGCGGGGAGCAGTTCGCGGTGGTCGAGCGGCAACTCGCGGCGATCAGCGCAGTGCTCGGTGCAGCTGGTCTGAGGCAGTGTGTGTTGGCATACGAGCCGGTGTGGGCAATCGGAACCGGGGTTACGGCGACGCCGGAGCAGGCCCAGGAG
>DAOLKH010000500.1:0-1509 GCA_035331685.1 Pseudomonadales bacterium | reverse complement strand
ATGTCCCACGTGGGTGAGACGGGGTTGGAGGGGGCGGACTGCTGCTGCTGGTGACCTTCGGCGGTTTCGGAATGTGGTCGTATTTCGCGCCGCTCGACAGCGCCGTGGTCGCACCGGGCGTGGTGACTGCGAGCACCTACCGCAAGACCGTGCAGCACCTGGAAGGCGGCATCGTCCGCGAACTGCTGATCCACGAGGGCGACCGGGTCAAGGCCGGACAGCCGCTGCTGAAGCTGGATGACACCCAGGCGCGCGCGCAGCTCGAAATCGTCCGCGTGCAGAACCTCGCGCAGCGCGTGCTCGAAGCCCGGCTGCTCGCCGAGCAGGATGACCGCGACCACGTCGAATTCCCGGCTGACCTGAAGGCGCTGGAGCACGATCCGCGCACTGCCGACCTGATGCGCACGCAGCTCGTGCAGTTCGACACCCGGCGCAAGGCCAGGCTCGGCGAGATCGGGCTGCTTGAACAGCGCGTCGAACAGCTGCTGGCCCAGCAGCAGGGCCAGAAGGAACTCGCCGAGGCCAAGCAGCGCACGCTGAAATCCTATGAGGAGTCCATCAACGACCTGCGCAAGCTGTTCGCGAGCGGCATGGGCGACAAGGTGCGGCTGCGCGAATACGAGCGCGCGGCTTCGGAGATCGACGGCGAACGCGCCGAAGCCCTGTCGAATGCAGCGGCTGCGCGCGTGCAGGCAGCCCAGGCCCGGCAGCAGATCCTGCAGCTGACCCGCGACTTTCAGAAGGAAGTGGCCGATCAGCTGCGCGAGGCCCGCACCCGGCTCTACGACATCGAACAGCGCATCCACGCGCTGGAGGACACGCTGGCGCGCACCGAGATCCGGGCGCCGGCGGCCGGCCAGATCGTCGGGCTGGCGGTGCACAACGTCGGCGCGGTGCTGACGGCCGGTGCACGCATCCTCGACATCGTGCCGCTCGATGATCCGCTGGTGATCGAGGCACAGGTGCAGCCGATCGACATCGATCGCGTCACCATCGGCCAGCCGGCCGACGTGCGCTTCACGAACTTCCACGACCGCACGACGCCGGTGCTCGACGGCACGCTGCAGCTGGTCTCGGCCGATCGCATCACCGATCCGGCCACGCACCAGTCGTATTACCTCGTGCGCGTCGAGGTCAGCGCCGAGGAACGCGAAAAGCTCAGCGGGCGCACGCTGCTCTCCGGCATGCCGACCGAGGTGCTGATCAATACCGGCGAGCGCACGGCGCTCGAATACTTCCTGCGCCCGCTGACCGACACGCTGGCGCGCTCGTTCACGGAGCGCTGAGCGGAATCCTCATCCTGCCCTCACGAGCCCGCCCCCCGGTGCCGGCCGGTACCGGGAGGCCAGTCCGCATGGCCGTGTCAGACCGATCACGCCGAAACACTCCGCTTTTCAGCCCCGCTTTTCAGCCCTTCACTCCCCATGGGAGAAGGGCGCCGGTATCCCCGGAGACTCAGAAGCACTCCTCCTCCGCGCGCTCCAGCAAGGCCAGCGCCTCGGCATCGCC
>DAOLKH010000499.1:0-1523 GCA_035331685.1 Pseudomonadales bacterium | reverse complement strand
ACTGCGAACCGCGGAGGTCATCATCGGCAAGCACCGCAACGGCCCGACCGGCGTCGTCAGCCTTTATTTCTTCGGCGAGAGACTTCGCTTCGAGGATCCGGCGCGCGCCGGGTAGAACGCTGCGCGATGATCGCCCGACTCCTGGCGCTGTGCCTGTGTTTCGCGCTGCTCGGATTCATCCCGCCGCGTGACGAAGGCGTCGTCGGCTCGATCGACGTCCGCGGGAACGAACGGGTTGCGACGGCGCAGATCCTCGAGTTCGAGGTACGGGTAAAGCGGGTAATCGAGCAGGTCGGGGCGTGCGCGCAGCAAGGGCTGACGATTGCCCGAACGCAGGGCCGCCAGCGAGTCGCGATACAGGATGCGCTGGCGCTCGAGTGAGGTCTCTGCGGCACATACGCGCCACGTCGACGCGAGCAGCAGACTGGCGAGAAGCCAGCCGATGATGCGTATCGCGCGAACCGCCAACACGCGCGATCGATGCTGCAAGGTCAGCGCCCGGCCGGCTTCACACGCACGGCGAGCACGTCGCACTTTGCCCCATGCAGCACGCCGTTGGCGGTCGAACCCATCAGCAGCGCGAGGCCGCGGCGTCCGTGGCTGCCGACCACGATCAGATCGACACCGGCTTCTTCGGCGATGTTATGGATTTCGGTTTCTGCGCGCCCGACCACCAGGTGACGGTTGCGCTCCGGGATGTTCAGCGGATCACAGATCTGGGCGAGATGCACGCGGGCCTGCTTGTGGATCTCTTCCTGGATTCCGGAAAAGTCCATCGGAATATCACCGCCGTAGGCAAAACTGAGCGGTTCGATGACATGCGCCACGCTGAGCTCGCAGCCGAAGGCATCACGCATCGCCACCGCACGTGCGACGACCTGGTGTGATTCACTGCTGAGATCCAGCCCCAGAAGAAGGTGTCGGTACGCGCCCATCGCTCGTTCATCCTCCAGTATTGGTCGGGTCAGGACAGCCTGATTTACCATAGCCCAAAATTCGCTGGCGCCGCAAATGGCGTTGGCCCCGTTGCACAGGGTGCATGCGTGTGAAGCTTTTCGTGCCGATCCTCGTCCTGACCCTGCTGGTCGCAATCGCACCGGTGGTTGCGATGCGCCCGTCGCCGAGGCAGGCGCAACTGGCGCGACTGCGCGCGCGTGCGACGGCGCTGGGCATGCGCGTGCAGGTGGATGCGGCCGGGACGCGCGCGGGTCATGCGGACTATGTGTTGCCGTGGCGCCTCGACGAGGCGCGCGAAGTGCGCTTGCGAAGCTTTGCCCTGGAGCGCACGGCAGGCGCCGGGTGGCATGCGGGCACCATGGATCGCGGTGTGCAGGAGCTCGCAAGGGGTCTGCCGCACGATTTGCCGGCAGGTGCCTTCGCCTTGCGAAGCGGGGCGGATGGACTGCTCGTTCGCTGGGACGAAAAGGGTTGTGAGGCCGACGTCGAACGCATCGGGATGGCGTTGCGAGGGCTGCGCGAGGCACTCGGTACGCAGGGCTGAGGCGCACGCGACCCGTCGTGGT
>DAOLKH010000498.1:0-1528 GCA_035331685.1 Pseudomonadales bacterium | reverse complement strand
GCCTCGACCTCCACGCCCGCATTGGCCTGCGCGGCCAGGCGGTCGAGCGCCTCGTAGCCGATCTCGAGCGGATAGGGATTCTCGTGCAACGTGCGTGGATAGCTCGCGATCGTCGCGTTGTTCGACAGTGGCGTCACCGTTCCGGTGTGCGGATGCCGCAACGCTGCAGTACGCAGACGATCGAGCCAGTCACCGAAGACCTCTGTGTCCGCGTTCAGGAGTATCACGTCGCGCTCGGGGTGCAACTGCAGGCCACGATTCGCCGAGCGCACGAAACCACGATTCGACTCGTTGCGCAGCAGCGTGAACAGCCCCTGCTCCGCGTGCCGCGCCAGGGCACTCGCAAGTTCGACATCGGGACTGTCATCGTCGATCACGATCAGCTCGAAGCGGGTCGTCACCGGCGCCAGCAGTACGCTGCGCAGGCAGTGCAGGGTTTCGTTGTGACCGCTGTATACAGGCACCACGATGTCCACACACGGCCCCTCACCCGACACCGCGAGCGGAATATCGCTCCAGTCATCGGGTGGTGGCGGACGTGGCACGCTCGGCTGTCCCTGCACCTCGTCCTCGGCAAGGGTTGCAAGCACCGCACGGCCTTCAAGGCGACCGGTTTCGAGGTAGTGCAGCAACGGATTCGTGCCAGCCAGCGCCACATCCGGATTGCTGCGCAGGTAGTAATCGGCATCGAACTGCCGGCACGGCGAACGTCCGCTGGCACCTCCTTCACGCAGGTAGTGACGCAGCGGCTCCTCGCCCGAGCGTGCCACGTCCCGGTTCTGTTTCAGATAGTACGCGACGTCGAACCACACGCTTGGCGAAATACGCCGGAAGCGACCGAGGTATGCGTAGTGCAGCAGCGCATTCACGCGCAACGGACGCCTGCCGGCGTGCGAGCGGTAGAACTGCGGGTCGAACAGCGCCATCGGCCGACGCCCTTCACGATCACCATGGCGTACGTAGTGGGACAGGGGATCGATGCCGGAACGCAACACGTCCTGGTTCCGGCGCAGGTACCAGTCAGCGTCGAACAGGCCGGTCGCACGCACCAGTGCGCGCAGATGCCGCCGATGCAGGCGCCGCAATCCAGGCATGCGCGCCAGCCAGGTTTCCACGCCGAGCAGCCACACGCGCAGCCAGCCTGCGACGATGCGTGCGCGTCGCGTGAACGCGCGCGGCATCACATGCGTACCACCACGCGGGCGCTGACTGCGATCTGGTACAGAATCTGGGTCATGTCCTTCCAGATCTGGCGCGACTTCACGTCGATCTTCGGCAACACCAGAATCTCGTCACCCGCCACCACAACGACGGGCTTTTCGCGCGCAAACAGCTTCTTGCGGTTCATGTATTCGTCGAAGCTGCCGTTGCGGTGCGCAATCACGATCCGCGTCGCATCGGCATTCTGCGTATAACCGCCAGCCTGCTGCACATAATCATCCAGACCGAGCGCCGTGTCGTACGCGATCGCGTTCGGGAACAACACCTCGCCACTGACCAGAACCAGCCCGTCCCGTGTAGGCACGCG
>DAOLKH010000497.1:0-1538 GCA_035331685.1 Pseudomonadales bacterium | reverse complement strand
GCTTCTACAGCAAGTACCGTGGCAAGAGCAGTGACGAAGCGCTGCGCATCCTGCTCGACGGCGTGCGTGTCACGCCACGTGCGCTGATCGTGAGCGTGCGTTCGGTGCACCCGGAGCTGGATGCCGAAGGCCTGCGGCCGTGGTTCGAACGCCGTCTGCCGGATGATGTGCCTTCGGTGGCGGAGCTGGCGACGTTGAGCGAGCGTTACGCACCGGAAAAATTCAACCTCAACGATCGCGGCTATCTTGCCCGTGTGCATCCACTCGAGCTGTGGCTGATCGACTATTTGCGCCAGCACCCCGACGCCAGCGAGGCGCAGATGCTGGCTGCCGGCGCAGAGGTTCGTCAGGAAGTCTATGCATGGCTGATGAAGACCAGCCGTCGGCGTGCCCAGGACCGCCGCATCCTCGATCTGCTCGAGATCGAGGCCTTCCAGGAGCTGCACGCGCAGTGGCGCACGCTGGGTTATCCGTTCGCGTCATTGACACCGTCGCTCGCCACGGCGATCGGCAGCTCGGGCGACCGCCCCGCGGCACTCGCCGAGTTGATGGGCATCATCGTGAACGATGGTGTGCGTTACCCGTCGCGTGTGGTCACGCGCCTGCATTTCGCTGCCGATACGCCGTACGAGGTCGTGCACTCGGTGCAACCGGATCCGGGTCGAGCGGTGTTGCGCCCCGAAGTCGCCGCGGTAGTGCATGCTGCGCTGCTCGACGTGGTTGCCAGCGGCACTGCGCGTGCACTGCAGTCCACACTGGGACGCCCCGACGGTTCGCGTCATCTGGTTGGCGGCAAGACCGGTACCGGTGATCACCGCTTCGAAGTCTACGCAGGACGAGGCCGACTGATCGAATCGCGAGTGGTGAATCGCGTGGCCACCTTCGTGTTCCTGATCGACGATCGTTTCTTCGGCACGATCACCGCGTTCGTCCCGGGTGCTGCGGCCGCCCGCTACGAATTCACCAGCGGACTGCCGGTGCGCGTGCTCGGCGCGCTGATGCCGACGCTGGCTCCGCTGCTCGACGCCCCCGTGAGCGAGTGAGTGATCGTCACTGCCTGCAGTAAGGTCGCGCCCCTTTTTGATCGACCCTTCAGGAGCCGAGCATCATCAGGCCGCCGTCGACCGCCAGCGTCTGGCCCGTGACGAAGCGTGAATCATCGCTGACCAGAAACACGAGCACCGGCGCGAGGTCGCGCAGCGCATCGCCCATTCTGCCGCCGAGCGGGATCATCGCCGCAAGCTGTGCGTCCATTGCGGCGAGCGTTGCCGGATCGAGTGCGGCGCGCTGGCGCTCGAAGATTTCGGTATGGATCGCGGGTGCCACACAGTTCACGCGTACGCCACAGCGCCCCCATTCGAGCGCGACGCTGCGCGTCCAGGCCATCACGGCACCGCGCGAGGCCGCGTAGACCGCGTTGCCTGCGAAGCCGCGCACGCCTTCCACCGAACCCATGTTCACGATCGAGCCGCCGCGTTCGCGCATCCGGTCTCGATCACCTCGGGTGACTTCGATGAATACTTCGACGCCGACCTCGC
>DAOLKH010000496.1:0-1539 GCA_035331685.1 Pseudomonadales bacterium | reverse complement strand
GACACGGTCGGAATCGAGCAGGGCGGCAAGGTTCAGCGCCAGCGTGCGCGTTATTCCGTCGGGCAGTGGCTCCGCCCAGCGCGCGAATTCGCGCAGCTGCAGCCGGTTCGCCGACTCCAGCACCAGCACCTCGGGGCGCTGCAGGTACTCGGCCACGCGCAGATCGGCGATGCCGAGCGACGGCCCCGCGCCGCGCGCGGCCGTCGGCGTCGGCGCAGTCGCGCTCAGCAGGTAATACTCGGTGCGTGGCGTCGTGCCGCATCCCGTGCACAGCGCAAACAGCACGGCCAGCGCGACGATTCGGTGCATGCCCATCATTTCTCGCCCCCGTCGCGACGCCCGCGCAGCAGCGCTTCCGGCTCGCGCGCCAGCGTGTCGCTCAACGCTTGCAGCGCCCGTGCCGCGCGTGCGAGTTCGGCTGCGGTGCGCGTCAGCTCATGAAAGACCGGTGACTGCTCCGACAGCACATAGCCCGCTTCGTCCGACGCGTTGCGCAGGCTGGCGAGCGTTGCATCGAGCGCACGCAGACTCGCATCGAGGCCCGCTCCGGCACGCACAAACTGGGTGCGCAGCTCGACCAGCGTGCCATCGGCGGTGGCGGACAAGCCGTCCAGACGCTCACCGAGCGCGACGAGCTGCCGATCGGTACTGGCGACCAGGCTGCGCACATCGGCGAGCGTCGCATTGATGTTGGCCGGAATGCTGCGGGTTTGCGGATCCACCAGCAGCTCGGACAAGGCACGCAGCGTGCGATCGGCGTTCTGCACGAACGACTGCAGGTCGATCTCGCTGACACGCTGCAGGATCGCCTCGAGTTCGGTGGGTGCGGTCGGTATCTGCGGCTCGGTGGTTTCGAACTCGACGTAGCGCGGCGGCGCCTCCGGCAGGAAGTCGAGATCGACGTAAAGCAGGCCGGTCAGCAGACTCTGCGTCTTCAACTGTGCACGCAGGCCACGCTCGATCAGCGCACGCAGGCTGGTTTGCTCTGCACCGTCCTGCGCGAGACCAAGCTCGGAGCGGTTCAGCGTGATCGTGACCGGAATGACGAACTGTGCACCTGCCGGGTCGTAGTGCACGCGCAGATCGGTCACCTCGCCGACCTTCACGCCGCGCAACGTGACCGGCGCGCCCACATCGAGCCCCTTCACGGACCCGGTGAAGATCACTGCTGCGCCGAACTGGCCGATCCGGCTGCCGAACAGCTTGCCGCCGAAAAAGATCGCAACGCCGAGCGAAAGCGCCAGCGCGCCAACCACGAAGGCGCCGATCGCGGTGGCACTGGCCTTGCTGCTCAAGGCGCTGCCGCCCCGGCACGCGCAAGAAAGCGCCGCACGGTCTCGTGCGCGCTGTGCTCGCGAAGCTGCTTCGGGTCACCGTGATCGAGCATGGTGCGTGACTCGGCGTCGAGGTAAACGGAATTGTTGCCGATTGCGAAGATGCTCGCCAGCTCGTGAGTGACGATCACCACCGTCACGCCGAGCGCATCGCGCATATGCAGGATCAGCTCGTCGAGCAACCTCGAACTGAGCGGATCGAGTC
>DAOLKH010000495.1:0-1539 GCA_035331685.1 Pseudomonadales bacterium | reverse complement strand
CCTGCACGCAACGACCTTCAGTCTGATGGCGCGCATGTTCGACGGGCAGATCGGTGCGTTTGCCTACGTGCTGTTCGTGCTGCTGTACATGCCCTGCGTGGCGACGCTCGGTGCCCTGCACAAGGAAATCGGCGGCTTCTGGGCGTTCTTTTCGGCCACGTGGAATACGGTGATCGCGTACACGCTGGCCGTGATCGTCTACCAGGGCGGAACCTTCGCGGCGCATCCTCTCGCGTCGGCGCTGTGGATCGCCGGCTGCCTCGTCGCACTGGCCAGCAGCTACGCGTGGCTGATGTACCTCGGCGAAAAACGCCACGGCGACGATCGGCTGATACCGGTGATCAACATCTGAATCACGCCGGCATCGCCGCCCGCACCGGGTACGGGAGTCACGTCGTCTCGCGACGCCAGATCGATCCTTCGCGCGTATCCTCGATCACGATGCCCTGTGCGCGCAGTTCGTCCCGAATTGCGTCAGCACGTGCAAAATCCCGCGCCTGCTTGGCCTGCACTCGCTCGGCCACCAGCTTGTCGATCCACGCATCATCGCCTGCGCTGTCTCCGCCACGACGAAACGCGAGCGGATCGTCACCGAGCAGGCCGAGGGTCGCGCCCAGCCCGCGCAGCTCCCCAGCCAGGCGGCGCGCCTGCACCGCGTCCCCTGCACGTGCCACCGCATTCAGTTCGCGTGCGAGCTCGTGCATCGTCGCGAGTGCTTCCGGCGTGTTGAAGTCGTCGTCCATCGCCGCGCAGAAGCGCGCGAGGTGTACGCTGCCGGCCATCGCCGTCGGCGTAAGTGCTTCGACATCGCGGAAGTCGCGCAGCGCGGCATAGAAACGCTCCAGCGCCTGACGCGCCGACTGCAGGCTCGACTCGGCGTAGTTCATCGGGCTGCGGTAATGGCTGGCGAGCAACAGGAAGCGCAGCACCTCGGGCTGGTGGCGCTGCAGTACATCACGGATCGTGAAGAAGTTGCCGAGCGACTTCGACATCTTCTCGTCGTCCACGCGCAACGGCCCGACGTGCATCCAGTAGTTCGCGAAACACTTGCCGGTAGCCGCTTCGGACTGCGCAATCTCGTTCTCGTGATGCGGAAAGATCAGGTCGGGGCCACCACCGTGAATATCGAAGGTCTCGCCGAGGCAACGCATCGACATCGCCGAACACTCGATATGCCAGCCGGGTCGCCCGGCACCCCACGGCGAGTCCCACGCCGGCTCACCCGGCTTGGCGGCCTTCCACAGCACAAAGTCGCGCGGGTCTTCCTTGTCCTCCCCGACCTCGACGCGTGCACCGGCCAGCAGATCCTCGGGATTTCGCCCCGAAAGCTTGCCGTACCCGGCAAAGCGCGCCACGCGGTAATACACATCTCCGTTCGCCGCCTGATACGCATGCCCCGATTCCACCAGCCGCGCGACGATCGCAAGGATGGCGTCGATGTGTGCCGTGGCGCGTGGTTCACGGTCAGGCGGCAGATTGCCGAGCGCGCGCTCGTCCTCGTGCATCGCCGTGATCATGCGCTCCGTGAGCGCCTCGATG
>DAOLKH010000494.1:0-1556 GCA_035331685.1 Pseudomonadales bacterium | reverse complement strand
GCAGTGCCGGATTATCTGCAAGCGCCTTGAGTTGTTGTTGCAGGTTGCCCGCGGGAAGCGTCGGGGCCGCAGTCGGGGGTTGCGTGCTGACCACATCGAGAAGCGACCGAGCTGATTCGCTCCGGTCTGGAACCCAGCATGGCGATTCGTTCCCGGCCCGATGATCGGCGCTTTGCAGCAACCGTTGCCACAGCGCTTCGAGCTGATCGAGCAATGCGGGCGACAGCCGTTCGCGAATGCTCTCTTCGATGCGGTCGTGTACCAGCGAGTGACGAATCGGGGATGGCGCTTGCGGGTTCAGTGCCAGGCCGAATCGCGCATTGATCCGGTCGATGACCGGCAGTCCGGCGAGCAGGGCCTGCTGCGTCACGACCAGGCATTGCTCACGGCTGTGTTCCAGCAGCGCCAGCACGCGGCGTTGGCAGGCAAGCCACATCCGCGCAGCCTGTTCGGGGTGCTGCCAGAAGCTGGCGTGCAGCATGGTGCTGCCACTCCCGACTGCCAGTGCCTGACTGTGGCGACGGTAAAGCGATTGCACGCTCCCACTCCAGTGCCGCAGCAACACCAGGTAGCGCCCCCGCGTGCCGAGAACCTGTCGCCAGGCGGGCAGGAACAGGCAGGTGCGCGGATCCTTCACGCCCCACGGGCCGGATGTCGTGGCGTTGCGATATTCGATATAGCGTCGCAGCAGATCCTGCCGGATCGATGGATCAAACGGAGCAGAATCGTGAAAGCGCCAGTCGGTACCGTTCATTCGCAGTAGCCGGTCGTGCAGGTCGACCAGCACCATGTCCTCATGGTGGCCTTCTGGATTGGAGACGGCCGGCGGCATCAGGTAACGCCCCATGTCCAGGCCGGCGTGATGGAGCCAGTTGGCAAGAGACGATGAGAGCGAACGATGGAAGGCCAGAATGAGCATCAGGTCGAAGGGGCGCTTTCGTAGCCGAGCATGCGGTCGCGAAATTCCTCGCAGCGGCGATGGTAGGCAGCGGTGGTCTTCGGCATCGGCACTCGCGCACCGGCCAGGTATTCGATCACCTGCTTGCCTTCGCAGATGATGCGTACCGCTTCGTCCGCATCGCGCAGATCGCGCTCGGTCGGCTGTGCGGGCAATTGCGGACGGAAGTCGAGCACCGCCTCGCACGCGGCGACGAAGCGTGGCCAGACACGAAAGATCACTGGATCGCTCTTCATCGTCTCCGCCTCCAGCCTGGCAGCGGAAGCGAGCTCGTGGATGCGCTCTGCAAAGCCATCGAAACCGGGCAACGGCGCGAACACCTGCACCATCCTGTCGGCAAGCCCGTCGATGTCGCGCATGGCGCGTGCAATCTTCATGTAGCGACTTTCATACACGGTCGCGAGTGGCAGCGTGAAGGCCTTGAACGGCTCTCCCCACAGTTCGTCGATGCCTTCCTCGCCGCTGTAGTGCTTCACGAAGCGGCCGAGTTCCAGTGCCTCCTTGAAGCAGTCGCCGCACTGTTTCATCAATTCGTTCTCGACGCTGATTTCCACGCCCATCTCGGCGAGCTCGACGATCGTCGTGAACACGTCGGTAG
>DAOLKH010000493.1:0-1574 GCA_035331685.1 Pseudomonadales bacterium | reverse complement strand
AGAGGGTTTTCGCGTCGTCGGCAGCATCGATTGCGCGCCGGAACGCCTGCACGAAGGCATGCTGGTGGAGGCCGGCTTCGAGGATGTGAACGAGCAGATCAGCCTGCTCAGGTTCCGCACGGTCGAGGCGGATTCCTAGGGCGGCCCCGCGGACGGGACCGCTGCAGGCGGCGTTGTCTGCGCGTCACTGTCCGTCGAGGGCCGCCGATGATGTCTGCCGTCGAAGCGTCCCCGTGCCTCGGGTCCGCGCGGCGATTGCAGCAGCGCATCCATCATCGCGCGCCGCTCGGCCGCCGGCAGTTCGAGTACCGTATCGACGAAGCGCTGGTGCAACTGCTGCTGCAACGCCAGGCCGTGCTCGCGCAGCGCAGCGAGTGCCTGCTCCAGTTGCTCGCGTCGCGGCTGTTCGCGTGCCAGCTCCTCGGCCAGCGTCATGCGCAGCGCGTGCATTTCGCGGTGCTGGCGGCGCATCTCCGCCTCCGGCGGCAGCAGGCGCTGGCGCAACTCCAGCCGTCGAGGCCAGGAAACGAATCCCAGCCGCGCGTCGACCTCGCGTTCGAATGCCGGCGGGTGCATTGCGCGTGCACCCACGCGCCCGGCCAGCACACCACCGAGGAACAGATTGCCCGCGACAGACACCACGAGCAGCGTCCCGAGCACGGCCGGACGTGTCAGCTTCTGTATCGTGTTCACAGCGATTCCTCCAGCGCGCCGGGGTTGCCCAGCAGCAGTTCGGTGTAGGCAGGGCCCTCGTCGACGGTATCGATCTGCGCGAAGCCGAGCACGAAGCCCAGCAGCGCCGAGGCCAGAAAGCCGGTCGACAGCCATGCTGCGTAGCGTGGTCGGGACGGTACGCGCACGGGCATCGTTGCGGTGCCCGGTGTTGCCCCGCTCGCGCGTGCAGCGTCCACGATGCGCTCCACGCGAGAGGCATCATCGGCTTGCGGTTGCCACGCGTCGAGGAACAGGTCCACGCGCTCGGCGTCGGCCAGGATCGTCATGCCCTCGGGGGTCACGGCGAAATGGTCGTAGAGCGCGCGCTCGTGTTCCGGCCAGCGTGTGCGCGTGGCGCCATGCGCCAGTGCGAGTTCAGCGAAACGCCCGATACTCATGCGTCCTCCTAGTGCAGTTCACTGCGCAGCCGTTCGCGCAGTGCCGCACGTCCGCGCGAAAGCAGCGACTCGAGCGCCCCTTCGCTGATGCCCATGATCGCCGCGGCTTCGGCCTGCGGCAGGCCTTCGTAGTGACTGAGGACCAGCGCCGTACGCTGGCGCTGCGGCAGCGCAGCGAGTGCTGCCTGCACGCGTGCCGAGCGGCGCTCGCTTTCGAGTCGCTCGACCGGCGTGGGCGCCGGATCCCGCAGTGTGTCGTCGAGTGCTTCGTGCCCGCGACGCCTGCGGCGCAATTCGTCGATGGCGAGGTTGTGCACCACCCGGTAGAACCAGGTCGTGAAGCGCGCGCGTCCCTGCCAGTCCTGCGCGCCGTTCCACAGGCGCAGGAAAGCGTTCTGCACTACCTCTTCGGCCGTTTCCGGGCTGCCGGTGAGGCGGGTTGCGAAACGCGCTGCCCAGCCG
>DAOLKH010000492.1:0-1578 GCA_035331685.1 Pseudomonadales bacterium | reverse complement strand
GACCACAGGGTGAACGGCACAGGCAGGCTGGGCGGCAAGGTGGCGGTGATCACGGGCGGCGCCGCGGGAATCGGCGCGGCGATGGCGCGGTTGTTCGTGCAGGAAGGTGCACGGGTCGTGATCGGTGATCTGAAGGAAGACGAAGGACAGGCGCTGGCGGTCGAACTGAATGCAGCGGCAGAGCGACGTGTCGTGCTGTTCCAGCGTACCGACGTGACTTCTCCTGCCGACCTCGAGACTCTGGTGGCGCAGGCCGAGGGTGCATTCGGTCGTCTCGATGTGCTGTGCAACAACGCCGGCATCGGCAGCATGGGTGATTCGGTGACGCTCGGGATCGAGCAGTGGCGGCATGTGATCGACGTCGATCTGAACGGTGTGTTCTACGGCTGCAAGGCGGCGATTCCAGCGCTGCGCCGCGCCGGCGGCGGCGCCATCGTGAACACGGCGTCGATTTCGGGTATCGGTGCCGACTACGGCTTTGCCGCATACAACGCGGCCAAGGCCGGGGTGATCAACTACACGCGCACGCTGGCGCTCGATCATGCGCACGAAAACATCCGCTGCAATGCGCTGTGCCCGGGTCTGGTCCTGACCACGCTGACGCAAGACATCATGGGCATCGACCCGCTGGCAAAGGCGTGGTGCGATGCGATCCCGATGCGCAGGCCCGGGCAGCCGGAAGAACTCGCCCGGGTTGCGCTGTTTCTGGCCTCCGACGAGGCGAGCTACATGACGGGTTCCGCCGTCGTCGTCGACGGCGGGCTGATCGCGAACAACGGACAACCGAATATCCCGGTCATTCTGTCCGGGATGTAAAGGCGCCACGCGCGTCATCCTGATGGTCGAGAGCGGGGATCCGTCGGCATGAATGCCGACCTACGCGGGCCGCGTTTCAACCCGACGGGTATACGTAGGTCGGGTTTCAACCCGACAGATATACGTAGGTCGCGTTTCAAACCGACGGTATACGTAGGTCGGGTTTCAACCCGACGGTGTATGTAGGTCGGGTTTCAACCCGACGATGGCGTGAATACGTTCAGGCCACCGCCGTTACGGTCAACGGATTGCGGATCAGGTAGTCGAAGGCCGACAGGCTGGCCTTCGCACCTTCTCCCACCGCAATCACGATCTGCTTGAACGGCACCGTCGTCGCATCACCCGCGGCAAATACGCCGGCTACCGACGTCTGCCCGCGTGCGTCGATCCGGATCTCGCCGTTGCGCTCCAGATCGAGCGCGTCGCGCAGCCAGTCGGTGTTCGGTTGCAGCCCGATCTGTACGAACACGCCTTCCAGATCGATACGGTGCTCGATGCCGCTGGCACGCACGCGGTAGCTGATGCCGTCGACGCGTGTGCCATCGCCGCTCACTTCGGTGGTCTGGGCGCCGAGGATCACGGTGGCGTTCGGCAGGCTGCGCAGACGCTGCTGCAGCACGGCGTCGGCGCGCAGCTCGTCGAGGAACTCGATCAGCGTGACATGCGTCGCGACCCCTGCGAGATCGATCGCGGCTTCGACACCCGAGTTGCCGCCGCCGATCACCGCGACGCGCTTGCCCTTGAACAGCGGTCCGTCGCAGT
>DAOLKH010000491.1:0-1582 GCA_035331685.1 Pseudomonadales bacterium | reverse complement strand
ATGGTTGGTGATCAGCAGGCGGATCTTGGTGTTCGCCGGTACCACGAGTTCAGATGGAAAGAACAGGTGATCACGGATTTCGAGCTGGAACTCTGCCGGACCCGCCACGACTGCCGCAACAGGCCAGAACCAGCACAGCAGTACCGCAGTGAAGCCGCGCATCATTCAATTCCTCGCGCCAGCGTCGCGGTGGAACGCCACCGTGAAGCAGGCACCACTGGCGAACGTCGAATCGCCGACCTCGATGCATGCCCCGTGCAGCTCGGCGATGTTGCGCACGATCGCCAGCCCGAGCCCGGATCCACTCACACCCGAGGCGTGCATATCGCCGCCGGCACGGCGGAATCGATCAAAGACATGCTCGCGTGCCGTCAGCGCAATGCCGGGCCCGTCATCTTCCACACGAAGAACAACGTTGCCTTCCGTACAGTACAGGCAAAGCCGAATTTGCCCACCGTCATGCGTATATTTGTTCGCGTTGTCCAGCAGATTGCGTGTCAGTGTCTCCAACAGGAAAGGATCGCCGGCAACCGTTGCGCGGCCCTCACGCGCCTCGGCGTCAGCAACGAGCTCCATGCGCTGATTGCGAACCTCGATGCTGGCGTAGCACGAGGCCGCCACGCCTTGCACCAGCGCGTGCAGATCGAGTACCTCGAAGCGCCGCTTCATCTGTTCCGGACCCAGTCGATGCAGCATCAGGACTTGCTCGACCAGACAGTGCATGCGTTCCACCGCGTGCTCCAGATCCTGGAGTTCCGGTCTGTGCTCCGTCAACTGTTCACGCAGGTTGTGCAGTTGCACCTTGAGCACGGCAATCGGTGTTCGCAATTCGTGTGCGGCATCTGCAACGAAACGCTCTTCGCGTTCGAACGCGGCACGCAGCCGTTCCAGCAACTGGTTCACCGAATCCAGCACTGGCTGTAGTTCCTGCGGGCATTCTGCAAGCTCCACGAGTGACAGGTCGTGCGACTGCTTGTCGTGCAGTTGCGTGGCAAGCAATCCAAGCGGCCGCAGTCCGCGTCGCGTAATGAACCAGATCAACAGGGCTGACAGGGGTAACCACAGCGCAATCGGCATGATGGTCTCGACGACCACGTCATCCGCCAGACGATAGCGAATGTCCATGCGTGCCGCTGCCACCACGACATCACCGGTTGCAATCAAGTGAACGTAGGTCCGCCAGCGATTGCCGCCGAAGTTCGCATACCCGAAGCCTGGTTCGAATGTACCAAGCACCGTATCGGGGGCGTTCTGCGTGTGCGCCAGCAGTTGTGGTGGCTGTCCCGGCACCAGAAGCCAGCGCTGGAATGCGGTGCTGGTCGCATTGACGAGCACAGGGAATCGGCTGGCGTCCACACTGGCTGCAAGGTGTGCCTGCTCCTGCAGTTGACTGTCGAATACGCGCTCCGTTTCGGCCATCCCCGCGCGGTAACCCTGCACGGCAGACACGAACACCACCAGCACCAGCATCGCCAGTGTCGCACCGACCAGGAAGACGCGGATCGATCTCAAGGCACCGGGATCCGATAGCCTATGCCTCGCACCGTCTGGATGAGCTGCGCGCCGAGCTTGCGGCGCAGGT
>DAOLKH010000490.1:0-1587 GCA_035331685.1 Pseudomonadales bacterium | reverse complement strand
AAGCGCTGATCTCGCTGATGCAGATGGCCAAGACCAGCGCCGTGCTGCAACGGCTGAAGGAGGCGGGTGTGCCGTATGTATCGGTGCTCACCGACCCGATCTACGGTGGGGTGTCGGCCAGTCTCGCGATACTCGGTGATATCAACATCGCCGAGCCGTATGCTCGCGCGGGTTTTGCTGGACCGAACATCATCGAACAGACGATCCGCCAGAAGTTGCCGCGCGGTTTCCAGCGCAGCGAGTTCCTGCTCGAGCACGGCGCGATCGACATGATCGTGCATCGCTGTGAACTGCGACCGCGTATCGCCTCGCTGCTGGCGAAGCTCGGCGGGTTGCCGGCACCGGCGACAGACCCGACACCCGAACCTGCACCTGCACCAGTGCCGGCAGCACCAGCGGAGGGCGGCTGAACGCCGTTGTCGCAGAACCGGTGGGAGTGGTGCAGTCGCTGACCGGGTGGTTGGCGCGAATCGAGCGTGCGCATCCGGCGAACATCGCACTCGGACTCGAACGCGTCGCTGCGGTTGCACGGCGGATGGGGCTCGAGCACGGCAAAGTCACCGTGATCACCGTGGGCGGTACGAACGGCAAGGGTTCGTGTGTCGCGGTACTGGAGCGTCTGCTGCTTGCGCGTGGGGCGCGAGTCGGTGCGTACACCTCGCCACACCTGGTGCGCTACAACGAGCGGGTACGGGTCGACGGACGCGAGGTCAGCGACCAGGCACTGTGTGCGGCGTTTGGCGCAGTCGAGGCGGCGCGTGGAGCCACACCGCTGACGTTCTTCGAGTTCGGGACGTTGGCGGCACTGGAAATCTTCCAGCGCGAACGCTGTGAGTGGCTGTTGCTCGAGGTTGGACTTGGCGGGCGACTGGACGCCGTGAACATCGTCGATCCGGACGTGGCCGTGGTGACCTCGATCGCGGTGGATCACACCGACTGGCTGGGCGCGGACCGGCGCTCGATCGCACTCGAGAAGGCCGGCATTTTCCGTGCTGCCCGCCCGGTGGTGTGCGGCGATCGCGATCCGCCGTCGACATTGCGCGCGAGCGCCAGCGTGCTGGGGGCATCGTGGTACGCGCTTGGTGTCGATTTCGACGCACGCGAACAGGACGGCTGCTGGCGTTGGCAGGGATGCACAGCGGACGGCACGCGAATGCAGCGTGATGTGACGCCACCGCCGGCATTGCTGGGTGACAACGTCGCGTGTGCGTTGCAGGCATTGGCGCTGGTCGATGCGCTGCCGGACGCAGCGCTGGTGCAGGCGAGCTTGCCGCAGATCACTCTGGCGGGGCGCTTGCAACGCCGCCGCCTCGGCAATGGCGAATGCGTGCTCGACGTGGCGCACAACCCGGCTGGTGTCGCGTGCCTCGTGCGCCGGCTCACCGACGTTCCGGTACACGGAATCACGCGGATCCTGTTCGGCGCAATGCGCGACAAGGACGCGGCTGCAATGCTCGCGACACTGGCGCCGCTGGCCGATGCGTGGATCTTCCCGGCATTGCCCGAGCCGCGCGCGCTGACGGCGGCCGAGGCGCTGGCCGCGCTCGGTGCCGCACAACGAAACACGCCGGTCGAATGCGTGCCCGG
>DAOLKH010000489.1:0-1590 GCA_035331685.1 Pseudomonadales bacterium | reverse complement strand
GCGGCCAGCCTGCTGTTCTGGCAGGCATCACGTACGCTCGCGGCGGACCTCGCCCGCCAGCACGACTGAGCTCGCGCGCCACACCCGCCACTTATGGCGGCAACGTGAGCCGCCGCGACCAGTCCTCGACCACGCCGCTCTCGAGCCGGCGCGCCGCAAGCAGACGCCAGCCCTCGGACAGGGCGGCAAGGTCGGCGATCGTCGCGAGCAGCGTCCGGTTCATACAGTCGTGATACAGCACGTGCTGCAGCCGCGCCAGCGTCCACTCGGGATGCGGACGATCGTGCAGCTCGAAGCAATCACCCACGGCGATCGTGCCGGGTTGCAGCACCCGGTAGTACCAGCCGGTCAGTCCGCTGTCCTGCACGCGATTGGCCATGCCCGGCACATCGAAGCGCAGCTCGAGCTTCCAGCACGGCTGGCGTCCCTGCGAAACCTGGAGAACGGTGCCGCCGAGCCGGTACACGTCGCCAACGCACACCACGTCCTCGGTCACGCCGCGCGTGACCAGATTCTCGCCGAAGCCTCCCGCAACGAAACGCTCCGCTCGCTCCGGCAGCAGCGCACGCCAGCGCGCGTAATGCTCCAGCGCGTAGTGGTGCAGTGCCTTGTCGGGGCCGCCATGGTGGCGGGTGTCGGCCTGTCGATCTGCCTGCAAACCGTTCACATCGACGTAGCCGTCGTGAACCGGCTGCTTGTCGATCGCGCTGCGTGCCTCACCGGAACCCAGCGGTGCGACGATTCCTGCGCGCAGCTCCCGCAGCACGATCCCTGCGCTCACGGCGCTGCCCCGGTTTCGGGCCATTCGGCAGACACATCGATTGTCACTGTGGAACCTCATGCATGACAGCGGCATCGGCATGATAGTGGCGCGTGAGCCCTGGTGCGCCTCCCATTTCCGCTTCTGTTTCCGCTTCTGTTTCCGCTTCTGTTTCCGCTTCTGTGCCCGGCATGTGGTCGGCGCTGTCGCGAGCCGGCGGCTTTGCTAGACTGCCGCTCGCATCGACGGACGAAGCGTACGGGTCTTGCGCAGACGAGCGCAGCGCCCGCCAGGGTTTTGCGGTGCAGGGGAAAACGCGAGGAGATCCACTGCAGATGAACACCACCGGCATCGCCAGAGCGCAGCAGACCCTGAGCGTCTCGTGGCGTGAGCATGTGCGCGCCCATCCGCTGGTTGCCGGCGGACTTGCAATCGGCGTGCTCGCCGTGTGTTTCCTGCTGGCGGAGAGCCTCGCCACACTGAACGCAGGCGGGCCCTCCCGTGCGCTGGTGCTTACCCTCTACGGCGGGACTGCGGGCTTCCTCGCGACGAGCCTCGGCGCATCGCCCGCGCTTTTGCTGCGCACCATGCCGCAGCGCCTCGCAGACACCCTGATGGGGATGGTCGCCGGCATGATGCTGGCGGCAACCGCCTTCTCGCTGCTGCTGCCCGGTATCGACGCCGGCACCCGCATCCTGGGCAATGCGCCGCTGGGCGCGTGCATCGTGGTGCTCGGCATGGCACTCGGCGTGCTGCTGATGCTGGGCCTGGAGCAGTTCACGCCGCACGAGCACGAGTCCACCGGACCCTGTGGTCCCGGCTATACACAC
>DAOLKH010000488.1:0-1619 GCA_035331685.1 Pseudomonadales bacterium | reverse complement strand
ACCGAGCGGTCGGCCAGCGTGCTCACGCTGGCCGACCGCTCGGTGGCCAGCGTGATGACCGCACGGCCCGACATCCAGTGGATCGACAGCACACGCGGCATGGAGCACATCCGCGAGCGCCTGACCCGATCACCGCACACCCGCATGCTCGTCGGCGCCGGGGATCTCGACAACCTGCAGGGTGTGGTGCAGAGCCGCGACCTGCTGGTCGGTATTCTGGGTGGCCAGCCGCTTGCACTGACCGAGTATCTGCGCGAGCCCGTGGTGCTGCCCGAATCCACCACGGCACTGCAGGCGCTCGAGCGCATTCGCGAACACCCCATGCCGCTCGCGGTGGTGGTGGACGAATACGGCAGCGTGGAGGGCCTGATCACGGCCAACGATCTGCTGGCCACGATTGCCGGTGATCTCGCCGACACCCGCGACGCCGAGCACGGCGCCGAACGGCACGACGACGGAAGCTGGATCATCGACGCATCGCTGTCGCTGGAAGACCTGCAGCGCGCGACCGGCGTCGTGCTCGCACGCGACCCTGCCTACGTCACGGTCTCCGGCCTGTTCCTGCACCGGCTCGAACGCCTGCCCGCCGTCGGCGACCGCATCCAGGAAGGCGACTGGCAACTCGAGGTGCTGGGGCTCGAACGCCGCCGTGTCAGCAAGGCCCGCCTGTCAGCGCTGGAGCCGGCTGCCACACGTTGAGCCGCCATGCTTCAATGCAATCACACGGGAGTTCATGACCGTGCCCGAATACACACCAGGCGTCCACGTGGAGGAAACTCCGCCACCACCACCCGCAGTGAAGGCTGTTGCGACGGCGGTGCCGGTATTCATCGGCCACACGGAAACGGCAACGCAAGACCGCGGTCAGCGGCAGCGGACATGGCAGCAACCTGGCCGAGCTGAGGAGCAATCATGCGCCGGACCTCAGACTCGCACTCGCTGCAATCGACGACCGGATCCTGGACAACCTCGGCACGGATCCGGATCCGCACAGCGGCAAGTCGGTAAACGCGATCCGCTTTCGGCCCGGCATCGGCACCACGGTCTGGGGCGCACGCACGCTCGCAGGCAACGACAATCAGTGGCGCTACGTGAACGTGAGTCGCCTCGGAATCTTCCTGCAGGAATCGATTCGTCGCGCTCTCGAGCAGTTCGTGTTCGAGTCGAACGACAGCAGCACCTGGTCGAGAATCAGATCGATGATCGAGGATTTCCTGGCCATCCTGTGGCGACAGGGTGCCCTGGCAGGCGACAGGACGACGCACGCATTCCTGGTACAGGCAGGGCCTGGTACCACCATGACCGCCGATGATGTGCTGCAGGGACGCGTGATCTGCATGATCGGTTTCGCTCCACTGCGACCAGCCGAATTCATCCTGCTGCATTTCACGCTTCGGCTTCACCAGCCACCGTGATGCTCCGGCACACGGCCAACGAGGCGCAGCGCAACCGCGAGCAGGATCGCTGCTGCAGCGTAGATCCACGCCTGCGTGATGCCCGGATGTGCGGATACGGCCAGGATCGCGGTGACGATCGACACCGTCGTGATCGATCCGATCTGCATCGCGGCGCTGCGCAGTGCCGCGAGCGTCGAAGCATCGTCCGGCGCCAGTTGCAGC
>DAOLKH010000487.1:0-1627 GCA_035331685.1 Pseudomonadales bacterium | reverse complement strand
GTCGCCCATGAAGGCCCATACCTTGCGGTTGCCGGCGTCGATGATGCCGCGGTCGTTGAGGTATTTCATGAAGCGTGCGTGATAGATCGCCTGCAGCGGACCCAGGCCCATCGAGACCGTGGGGAACTGCCAGAACGCAGGCATCAGCCACGGGTGCGGGTACGAGGGGATGCCCTTGCCGTCGACTTCGCGGCGAAAATTGTTCATCTGCTCCTTTGTCAGCAGGCCGTGCATGAAGGCACGCGCGTAGATGCCCGGGTTGGCATGGCCCTGGAACAGCACCAGATCGCCGCCGTGGCTTTCCGAAGGGGCGTGCCAGAAATGGTTGTAACCCACGTCGTAGAGCGTTGCCGCAGAGGCGAAGGTGGCGATATGCCCGCCGAGGCTGGAGTCTTCACGGTTCGCGCGCACCACCATCGCGGCTGCGTTCCAGCGCACGTAGGAGCGGATGCGGTGTTCGAGTTCGTGGTTGCCCGGCGACGGGGTCTGTTGTCCGGGTGCAATCGTGTTGACGTAGGCGGTGGTCGCCCGATACGGGAGGTTGATGCCGGAGCGTCGTGCCAGATCGACCAGGCGTTCGATCAGGTAGTGCGCGCGTTCCGGGCCCTCGTGTTCGATGACGGCCTTCAGGGCGTCGAGCCATTCCCGGGTTTCCTGCGTGTCCGGGTCCGATAGCAGCAGGCTGTTTGACTGTGCAGGCATCGCAGACTCCTCATTCGTTGGTATCGCAGTGCGCCGTCTGGCGTGTGTTCGTGCGGTCGGGGAACCGGATCACCAGATCCCGCGTCCGCCGTCGATCACGTGATCGGCACCGGTGATGTAGGCACTTTCATCCGAAGCCAGGAAGACCGCAAGCGCCGACACCTCGTCCTTGCGCCCGCGCCGGCGCAGCGGAATCGATGCCAGTTGCCCCTCGTCCAGCGGTTCGGTTCCCGCCATGCCGGTCTCCGCGATGGCACCGGGCAGGATCGCATTGACGCGGATGCCGTCGGGCCCCAGATCGTTCGCCGCGCTGCGGGTGAGACCGCGTATGGCCCATTTCGACATGCCGTAGATCGCGTGGTATGGAAAGCCGAGCAGCCCGGCCAGTGACGACAGGTTGATGATCGATCCGCCGCCCGCTTCGCGCATCATCGGTGCGATACGGCTGATGCCGAGCCAGCTGCCGAACACGTTGATCTCGAGCAGGCGACGCACCTGCTCCGGCTCGGCCTTGTCGACCGGACCGATGAAGTAGATCGCGGCGTTGTTCAGCAGCACGTTGGGCAGGCCGAAGGTGTCGCGGGTTGCAGCGAGGACTTCGTCCCAGCTTTCGGCGCGACTCACGTCGTGGCGTACGAAGTGCGCTGCGGCGCCGAGTTCTCGAGCGAGCGCACGCCCCTCGTCCTCGGCCAGATCGCTCAGCACCACGCGAGCTCCTGCGGCGACGAAAGCGCGTGCGTGGGTGGCGCCCATGCCGCGTGCGGCACCGGTAATGATCGCGATCTTGCCTTGCAGTCTGCCAGCGTTGCCGTTCATGTAGGGTGTCCTTGTAAGGCATGGAAGCGGCAGTATAGTGCGGGGTGCGCCGTCGGGGCAGACGGCGTCCGAAGCTTTTCAGGAGGGTCGTCGTTGCATGATCACGCTG
>DAOLKH010000486.1:0-1628 GCA_035331685.1 Pseudomonadales bacterium | reverse complement strand
CCTCGTGATGTCGGCGATGCTGGCGGAGATCAAGTCGCGCATGCTGCTGCCGCGCCAGGGTGGTGTGGCCGACGAAGAGGCCGATCCGCGTGCAGACCTGATTCGTCGCCTGCAGGAGTACGAGCAGTTCAAGCAGGCGGCCGAGGATCTGGATGCACTGCCGCGGCTCGAGCGCGACGTGTTCGCGGCGCAGGTGGAACGTCCCGATACGCGTCGCGAACGCCCGCAGCCGCAAGTGGAGTTGCGCGAACTGCTGCTCGCGTTCGCCGAAGTGATGCGGCGTGCGGCGATGAACGTCAGCCATCATGTGCAGATGGAGCGTCTGTCGACCCGCGAGCGGATGGCCGAGATCCTGGGGCGTCTGCAGGCGCCACAGTTCGTGCCGTTCATCAGTCTGTTCCGTTTCGACGAAGGACGCATGGGCGTGGTGGTGACCTTTCTTGCGGTCATGGAGCTGATCAAGGAGTCGCTGATCGAACTCGTGCAGCCGGAGCCGTTCGGACCCATTCATGTGAAGCCTCGGGGGCAGGATGCAGTTGAAGTCGATCATTGAGGGTGCCCTGCTGGCCGCCGGCAGACCGTTGACGCTCGAGGAGTTGATGCAGCTTTTCGATCTCACGGACCGGCCCTCGGAAGAGGAGTTGCGGGCGGCGGTCGATGAACTCGCGGTGGATTGCGCCGGGCGTGGCATCGAGCTTTGCGAGGTGGCGAGCGGCTACCGTCTGCAGGTGCGCGGGGAACTGGGCCAGTGGATATCGCGGCTGTGGGAAGAGAAGCCGGCGCGCTACTCGCGTGCGCTGCTGGAGACACTGGCGATCATCGCGTACCGCCAGCCGATCACGCGCGGCGATATCGAGGAGGTGCGTGGTGTCGCGGTGAACCCGAACATCATTCGCACGCTGCAGGAGCGCGAGTGGGTGCGCGTCGTGGGTCATCGCGATGTGCCCGGCCGGCCGGAACTGCTGGCGACCACGCGTGAGTTCCTCGATCAGTTCGGACTCAAGGGGCTCGACAGTCTGCCGACACTCGCCGAAATCAAGGACATCGAACAGGTGAGTCCGGAGATCCCGCTCGCGATCGAGATCGAGGTGGCCGGCACCGAGCTCAACGCCTCGCGGAGCGCAGATGCCGAAGCGCAAGCCAAAGTCGAAACCGAAGCCGAAACCGAAACCGAAACCGATGCAGATGCAGAGCCACCGTTCGACGAAGAGAGCAGCGTCGCTGCCGACGAAAAACACGATGGATGAGGGCGTGCGACTGCAGAAGGCGCTGGCCGATCTCGGTCTCGGTTCGCGGCGTCAGATCGAAACCTGGATCACGGCCGGGCGCGTTGCCGTGAACGGTGCGACGGCCAGCCTCGGGCAACGCGTGGGCAGTGATGATCGCATCACGGTCGATGGCAAACCCGTGCGCGCTGCGCAGGCTGCACCCGGCTTGCCGCGCGTGATCGCGTACAACAAGCCCGAGGGCGAGATCTGCAGCCGACGCGATCCCGAGGGGAGGCCGACCGTGTTCGCCGCCTTGCCGCGCCTGCGTGATGCGCGCTGGGTGCTGGTCGGAAGGCTCGATCTGAATACCACTGGCCTGCTGCTGGCGACGGATTCCGGTGAACTCGCGAACCGGCTGAT
>DAOLKH010000485.1:0-1632 GCA_035331685.1 Pseudomonadales bacterium | reverse complement strand
TAGTGGCGTTCCGGTCGCTGCTCCCGTGGCGCGACCGGTGAGCCAGCGCGCCGCGGCGCCTGGCGCCGATACGGTTCGTGTACTGTGCGAATTCGCGCGCGGAAGAATGGCGTGAGCGGATCGTTGCTGTTGCGTGCGGCCGGCCGGGCGGATGGAAGTGTTTGCGATCTGCGCATCGTCTCCGGTCGCATCGTCGCCTCGGACTGGCAGCTCATGAAGCAGCCGGGAGAGAGCGTGCTCGATGCGTGTGGCGCTGCCGTGATCCGTGGTCTGCACGATCATCACGTGCATCTGCTGGCGAGCGCGCGTGCGCTGGATTCGCTGGTCTGCGGGCCGCCCGCGGTGCGTGATGAAGACGCCCTGGCGCGTGTGCTGCGCAACGCGTGTCCTGGCGCCGACGGCTGGATACGTGGCACCGGATTCCACGACAGCGTGGCGCCTGGAGTCGATCGTCGCTGGCTTGACCGGTTGTGCCCCGTGCATCCGCTGCGGATCCAGCACCGCAGCGGCATGTTGTGGATCCTGAACAGTGCGGCGCTCGCAGCGTTGGGTATGGAGCGTGATGCCGAGCTGCCTGCCGGCGTCGAACGGCTGGCGGACGGTACGCCGAGTGGCCGTTGCTTCGGCGTCGACGCGTGGCTGGGCGAGCGTCTCGGCGTGCAGCCGCCCGATCTGCGGGCATTGGGCGGACGGCTTGCCGGCTACGGTGTTACCGGTGTCACGGATGCCGGCGTGCGCAATGGTCCGGCCGAATGGGAGTTGCTCGCAGCCGCACAGCTTCGCGGCGAACTGCCGCAACGCGTCTTGCTGATGGGCTCGGAGGCGCTCGACGGAATGGCTGTTGATGGCGATCACATCGCACGCGGGCCGTTGAAGATCTATCTGCGCGAAGCGGAATTCGAAGCTTTCGATGTGCTCGTAGCGCGTGTGCGCGCGGCGCATGCGCTCGGGCGTGACTGCGCGTTTCACTGCGTGACGCGCGCCGAACTGGTGGTAGCACTGGCTGCACTGGAAGCCGCTGGAGTGCGAGCGGGCGACCGCATCGAACATGCTGCGGTGTGCGATGACGAGGCGCTCGGCTGGATCGTGCGACTGGGTTTGCGTGTGGTCGGCCAGCCGCATTTCGTCGCCGAGCGTGGTGAGCGCTATCGCGTCGAAGTGGAACCGGCTGACCGGCCATGGTTGTGGCGGGCTGCGGCCTTTCTTGCCGCTGCGGTGCCGTTCGCGGCCGGGACCGACGCGCCGTATGGTTCGCTCGATCCATGGCAGGCCATGCGTGCTGCGGTGTCGCGTTGCACTGCCGATGGCGAGTGCCTGGGGCGGGACGAAGTGCTGGCGCCGCAGCAGGCAGTCCAGCTTTTCTGCGGTGATCCACGCTTGCCGGGTACGGGTTCGCCGTGGCCCGAAGTCGGAGATCGTGCCGATTTATGCGTGCTCGATCTGCCGTGGAGGGAACTGCTCGACGATCTCGACAGCCGCCACGTACGGGCGACGCTGATCGATGGCGTGGTGGTGCATCAACGCGCGGGCTGAGCACCTTCGTCGGTCGTCTCCGACTCGAGCAGCTATACTTCGCGCGCTCCATGGGGTTGCGGATCCGGCATGAACAGCGAACGTCGCTACACACTCAAA
>DAOLKH010000484.1:0-1633 GCA_035331685.1 Pseudomonadales bacterium | reverse complement strand
ACGTGCGTTTCCAGCAAGTGTTGAAGACGTGCATCACCACCTCGCGCCTGCCGACCGTGATGAGCGGCAACGTGCTGGCCGCACCACGCGCCGGGAACTTACCGCTGAACCTGGTGGTGGTGCCGTATCGAAGCAACACGCGCTCGCACACGGCGATCATGCGGGCAAGCCACGTGATCGTGGTGCTCTTCGATCCGGCGCGCCCGCGCGTGGCGCCGACCGCAGTGCTGCGCGAGCTCTACGCCTTGAGCGAGTCCGAAGCGACGGTGTGCTGGCGGATCGCCAATGGCGAATCGCTCGACGAGATCGCCGCAGCCGAGCAGCTCAGCAAGGAAACCGTGCGTTCGCAGCTCAAGCGGGTGTTTGCGAAGACAGGAGCCAAACGCCAGGCGGAGCTGATGCGGCTGGTGCTGATCGGGCCGGCTGCCATCGGTGGCACGCCGGCTGACCACTCGTCTGCACCGCAGGCGTTCGCCCATTTGTTGACCCGATTGGGTCAATTGTAAGGAAATCGTGTTCCTGCCCCATCTTGCATGCCGCATCGCCCCGCATAAGCTTCGACATGAGGCACCATCAAACGGGACGGTTGACGGGGTACACACGGTGTTGCGGTCGGACGGGGGCGAAGCGCGCTTGGGCATGGGCGATTCCGGAACGCTGGACTCGCTGATCGAGGATATCTATTGCGCCGCGCTCGACATCAGTGACCCACCCACCATGCTCGAACGCGCTGCGCGCTGCCTGGGCTACTCCGCCGTGGCGGTGGTGGTCACACGCAGCAGCTACACCAAGCCAGAATGCGTGAGCGGCTGGAACGTCGACATCGCACGCTGGACGCAGGCCGAACGCGAATTCGCCATCCTGGAGAATCTGGGCCGCGGCTTCGGACGGCCGATGCAGGCGGGCGAATTTGCCTTTCGCGATGAACTGATGCCGACCGAACGCCTGTGTGAGCAGCCGTGGTTCGCGCTGGCGCAGGATCCACCCGGAATACACGACGGCTTGCAGTTTTGCCTGGAAAACTCTGCGGAACGCCACGTCTTCCTGGTGTTCCGCCAACCGACCCCATGGCCCGAACCACCCGAGGACCGTGCAGTGCGCCGGCGGCTCGCTGCGATCACGGCACCACACTGGGTGCGCGCCAACCAGATCCGCTTCCAGATGAAAGCATTCGAGATGCTGCGTCACGCCTACGCCGAAGCGGCCAATATGCAGCCGTATGCGATGGTGGTGTTCGACAATGCCGGGCGGGTGCTCCTGAGCAACGGCAAGGCGCAACGCGTGATCACCGGCGACGGGCTGAGCCTGCATCCGCGCCAGCTGCAGGCGCTGGACGCAACCGAAAACCAGCGCCTGCAGGAGTCGATCACGAAAGCGCTCGAAGCCTCACTGCAAAAGCGCCCGCTGAGCGAACTCCGGTACACGACCGTTTCGCGCCCGTCGGGCAAGCGGCCGTACCAGATAGCGGTGAAGCCACTGTCTCCGGGGCTTGGGCACGGGGCGCGCCGGCCGGCCGCGGCGGCGGTGATCATCGACCCCGACGAGGAATTCGCCGTGACGCTGGAGCGGTGTCAGGGGATTTTCGGTTTCACTCGGGCCGAAGCGCAGGTCGCCGTGGGAATCATGCAGGGCC
>DAOLKH010000483.1:0-1649 GCA_035331685.1 Pseudomonadales bacterium | reverse complement strand
CAGCGGGTTGCCTAAAGCGACGTCAAGCATGTGAATGAAGCCTGCACCAATGAAAAGCACGATCGACGCCAGCCCGCGGCTGATCCAGGAACGGTCCGGGCGCACGATCGCACGCCATGACCTGCGCGGCACACCCATGTGCGTGAGATGGAACCAGGTCTTGCCGACACCGGTCAGCAACAGGCCGAGCAGCATGCCGGGCACGAAGTCGTACAGCAGCGATACGAAGAAGGTTCCGCCGCCCAGTTCGCCGCAGAAGAACGCGTTCGCCATCGGGGTGTCCCAGTGGCGCTGGAAGCGGTAACCGACACGGAAGCTGTCGCCGACCATCTGCGAGGTAGTGTTGTTCATTGTCTGTCCTCCACGGCAGTTGCGCGCTCAGTTCACGTAGTAGACCTTCGGGCGAGTGTTCTTTTCCGGCAACGGCGGTTGGCCCCCGCGCTCGCGGATCAGCACGCTCGGCTTGCTGTTCGGATCGTCCAGATCGCCGAAGATGCGGGCGTCGGTGGGGCAGGTGACCACGCACGCCGGATCCAGTCCGTGATCCACGCGCCCGCTGCAGAAGTCGCACTTCGTCACCGTACCCGGAGTCCAGCGGCCATAGCCGCTTTCCTCGAACGGTGTCAGCGTGCCGTCGCCGAACAGTCCGTCGTCGAACTTCTTCTGCTCGAGCTTGGTACGCTGGTCGTATGGACACGCGACGGCGCAACTGCCGCAGCCGATGCACTTGTCCTGGTCGACCATCACGATGCCGTCCGCACGCGTCCACGTTGCGCCGCTGGGACACACCTTCTCGCAGGGCGCATCCTCGCAGTGGTTGCACAGCGTCGGGATGTAGACGCGGTTCACCGCCGGATACACACCGTACTCCTCGCTCAGCGTACGGGTGAAGAACACGCCGTCAGGCAGCGTGTTCTCCTGCTTGCAGGCGACTACGCAGGCGTTGCAGCCGATGCAGCGCTTGATGTCGAAGACCATTCCCATCCTGGCCATCAGAGTGCTCCCTTTCCTTTTGCAACATCGTCGACGACGTCGTAGACGGACCGGCCCAGCTTCAATGCATCCGGCCAGTCGTCGATGCGCGTGATTTTCAGGCGCGTTGCCGTGTCCGGTTGTCCGGTCATCGCGTCGGTGTGACGCAGGTTGTACGGCAACAGGTCGTTGAAGTGCCCGCCCGCATGACGTACGTTGCGGTGCGTGTTGCGTACGCGCGACAGTGAGTTCGACACCGCGAGCGTGTCTGGATGCATCGCTTCCGTGGTGCCGAGCCGGCCGTAGATGCATCCATATGGCGATTCGACTTTCAGGATATCGCCAGCCTTCAGCCCCTTTTTCACCGCAGTCTGGGTGTTCAGCAGCAGCGCGGTGTGGACCGGATCACGGTAGACGATGTCCTTGATCCACGGGTTGGTCAGGCTCTCGCCGAAGTTGATCTGGATATCCTTGAAGAAAATGCCGTACAGGTCGTACTCCGGTGGCTCGTCGGTATGAATCGGGTCGAGGAGCGCGGTCGGCAGCGGCGAATAGTCGTCCCACTGCCAGTCGTGGCGGTACGGAACGTCGAGTTCTTCCATTTTGGCTTTCAGTGTATCGCGCTGCACCAGCATGTCCTCGATGTAGAACAGCAGTCGCATGCCTTGCCATGGCCG
>DAOLKH010000482.1:0-1651 GCA_035331685.1 Pseudomonadales bacterium | reverse complement strand
GCAACCTCCAGACCTGCCTGCGAGAGCGCCTTTTCGAGCACCCAGCGCATCGACCTGTCGTCGTCGATGATCCAGACCTGATCATGAGAGGGCATGCACGAACGCTCCTTCGGTAGCGCCGGGGATCGGCTCAAAGGGAATCAGGATCCTGAACACGGTATGGCCTGGTGCGCTGTCGCATTCGATCAGACCGCCGTGCTGCTGCATGATCGATTGTGCAATTGGCAGGCCAAGACCGGTGCCCCGCGATCGCCCGGTGACCATCGGGTAGAACAATGTCTTGCGCAGGCTCTCGCTGATGCCGGGACCGTTGTCCTCCACCTCGATCAGGCATACCAGGCGGTGCCTGTAGCCTCCGATCGTGAACTGGCGCAGCACCCGTGTACGTATCACCACTCGCGGCCTGTGCAGAACCGGGGATTCGCGCACGGCCGGATTTTCCAGCAACGACTGGGCGGCGTTGCGCAGCACATTCAGCATCACCTGTATCAACTGATCCATGTCGGCCCACAACTCGGGCAGGCTGGGGTCGTAGTCCCGTTGCACCGACAACGCATCCCCGGCCTCCGCCTGCACGACGACACGCACGCGCTCGAGCACCTGGTGGATGTTGATCCATCTGCAATCGGGCGGCTTGCGCGGACCGAGCATGCGATCGACCAGATTGCGCAGACGATCGGCCTCGCTGACGATGATGTCGGTGTACTCGCGCAGCTCCGGATCGTCGAGCGCCCGTGCCAGCAGTTGCGCTGCCCCACGAATGCCGCCCAGCGGATTCTTGATCTCGTGCGCCATGCCGCGCACCAGCGCGTGGGTCGCCTGGTTGGCAGCCAGCAGGCTGTCCTCCCGACTGATGCGCAGCAGCCGATCCAGTGGCTGCAACTCCATCAGAAGCTGCTGCGGACGACCATCAAGATCGCCCATCGGGGTGACCGTATAGTCCACCAGGGTAGCCTGGCTGCTGCCGGGAACGCGCAACCGCGCCTCGCGCCGGGTATGCGGGCGCTGCTCCTGCAGGGCATTGCGCAAGTCCTCGATGCTCCAGCCCGCGTCGTCGAAAAACCGGGCGAGTGACTGTCCGAGCAGATGCGAGGCGCTGGTGGCGAGCAACTGCTCGGTGGCCGGGTTGGCGTAGCGCACGCACAACTGCCCGTCCAGCAGCACGACTGCCGTGGAAAGATTGTCCAGCAGGCGGCTGCCGGAACCGTCGATTCCTGGCGCGTCCGGCTGCGAGTCTCCCCTGCTCACGATCGGTCACCTCCGTGCGGATGCATCACATCGACTTGCTGCGCCGAAGGCTGACCACCTGCGCGGGCGGCGCGAAGGTATCGCTGCGCGATGTGTTCCAGAATGCTCGGAACACGGCGTGTTCGGAAACCCGCCCTTGCAGCAGATCACCCGGCTGCAGGTAACGGTAGAGCGCTCCCAGCGACTGCACCTTGCGCAGCGATACGCGCCGCAAAATATGTTCCGGTCCGAGCTCGTCCGGATGGCTCAGGCCCGCAGCGCTCAGCAGACCCCGCAGCGCCTCCATGGTGTTGCGGTGGAACTCGTACACGCGCGTCGCCTTGTCGGGAACGTCCAGATGTTTCCAGCGCTGCCGATCCTGCGTTGCGATTCCGGTCGGACAGCGGTTGGTGTGGCAACTCAG
>DAOLKH010000481.1:0-1656 GCA_035331685.1 Pseudomonadales bacterium | reverse complement strand
AGGCCACCAGCGGCGGTTTGCGGTCGATTATGGCTTGCGAGTGCTGCACCTGTCATGCAAGCAGGCTTCCTGCCACCGGTCGTCGCAACGCGCCGGCGTGCTGAACGGTCATGAGACTGATTCAGCCCACGCGGCTAAACAGGCACGGACCCTTAGCGTATCTGAGGGATATGCTCGAAAGATTGCCAACCCAGCCGGTTAGCAAGACCGGGTAGTGCTGCCGCATCGCTGGCAGCCGGCTGTCAGCGCCTGCGCGAAACGGCAAGACGGGTTCGCCGGGCGACTACGTGGCACTCCCTCTTCCAGAGATATGACCATCGACTGCTGGCGACCCAAAGCTGCCACATTCCGATATGACAACCCTGTGACGGTTCTCCGCCACGAAGCTGCCCCACTCAGGCGATCACAGCGACCGATTTCACCTGCGCCCACATCGCCAACCCGGGCTGAATCTGAAGCTCCTCGACCGATTTCCAGGTCACGCGCGAAATCAGGGTGTCTCCGCTGCAGCGAACCCGTACGAGTGCCTGCGCCGGATGGCTGTCGGCCAAGACGGCGTCGACCAAGCCGGGCAGATGGTTCTGGATGCTGCTGCGCGTCGGCTCATCGAGCGTCAGGCTTACGTCCCGCGCAAGGATACGCAGGCGAACCGGGTTGCCGGGTGCCAGTCCGCTGTCACGCACCAGCACGCTGCCCGCCGAGAGCTGAACACGCGTGAGGTGCCAGCGCGAATTGCACTCCTGGACGACGCCTTGGATGACCGTGCCTGCCTCCTCGTCTGCCACGGCAGGCAAGTCGCCCTGAGCCAGCACTTCGCTGATGGGGCCGGCGGCGACGGCCTGCCCCTTGTCGAGCACCACGACCTCGTCGGCCAGCCGGCTCAGTTCATCCATCGAATGCGTGACATAGAGCATCGGTATCGCGAGCTGGTCACGCAAGCGTTCGAGCCAAGGCATGATTTCGCGCCGGCGGTGAAGATCCAGGGAAGCGAGGGGTTCATCGAGCAGCAGCAGTCGCGGCTCGGTAACCAGGGCGCGTGCGATGGCCACGCGTTGACGCTCGCCGCCCGACAGTGCCTGCGGACGACGCTTGAGCAGCGCGCGAATACCCAGCAGATCGACCGCCTCGTCAAGCGTGTTGCGGTCCGCCGACTGGGCCGTGCGACGCAGCCCATACTCGAGGTTACGCTGCACATCCATGTGCTCGAACAGGCTGGCCTCCTGGAAGACGTATCCGACGGGGCGGCGCCAGGTGGGCACGAAGAGACCCTGTTCATCGTCCTGCCAAACGGCATCGCCGATCCTGACGAAACCTGACGCAGCATGCTCGAGCCCGGCCACGCAGCGCAGGATGCTGGTCTTGCCCGATCCCGACGCACCGAACAGCACCGTGATGCCCTTGCCAGAAAGCTGAAGATCGACATCGACGTCGAACTGCGCGCGCGGCAGTTTCAGGCGGATCTGGTTGATATCAGCCATCAACGCATCACGCTCGCGCCGTTGCGCTTGAGCAGGGACAGGCACAGCAGGACCACGAAGGAAAAGGCCACCATGCCGCCCGCCAGCCAGTGCGCCTGCGCGTACTCCATCGCTTCGACATGACCGTAGATCTGGGTGGACACGACGCGCGTCTTGCCCGGGATGTTGCCGCCGATCA
>DAOLKH010000480.1:0-1663 GCA_035331685.1 Pseudomonadales bacterium | reverse complement strand
CAGTGCGGGGCTCCTTGCAAAGCGGAATCAGGGATCGCCATGCCAGCGTCGCACGACTCTCCAGGTCGTGAAAGCGGCATGGCACGATCTTACGGCAACGCACCTCGAAGTGTCGAGCGACTATTTGCGTATCGCGGGTGTCGTTGCGCTCAATCGCCGCCGGTATGGCTGGCACCCGCTATGGCCGGTTCGGGTGGGCGCTGCGATGGAGCGGTGCGATCCTGAGGTGCCGCCTCGGCCGTATCGTGGCGCGTCTCCACGCAGGGTGAACGGTATGGGCGACGAATCACGGCAGGTAGGGCAGGGCCTTGATGGGGCGCTGCTGGCTCGCCTCGATGCCGGCACGATCACGATTCCGGTGCTGCCTGCGGTGGCCTGCGCGGTGCTTGCGTTGCTCGACGAGCCGCACGCCGACGATGCGGCGATTGCGAGTGCGATCCGCAACGATCCGGCGCTCGCCGGCCATGTGATGCGGGTGGCGAACTCGCCGTTGCTGCGCGCCGGAGCAGCGATCGTATCGTTGCAGCAGGCGATCGCGCGGCTCGGAATCCGTCGCGTCGGCGAGATTGCGTTCGCTGCCTGTCTGGGGCCGCGGCTGTTCACTGCTCCTGCGTACGCGCGGCTGATCGATGTGCTGTGGAGCCGTTCTCTGGCCACCGCGCTGTGGGCGCGCGAGATCGCGCGTCATCTGCGTTCGAACGTGGAGGTCGCGTTCCTGTGCGGGTTGCTCGCGCGCATCGGGCATCCGGTCGTGTTGCAGGCGCTGCAGGAGCTGCTGGCCGATGGGGGGGTGGCCCCCGAAGGACAGGCGGTGTCGAGCCTGTTGCAGCACCACGGGGTGCTTGCCGGCAAGTTGCTGGCAGACGCATGGCATCTGCCGGAACCGGTTGCGCGGACGATTGCGCACGTCGATGACTTCACGCAGGCGCAATCATCCACCACGCTGGTGGCGCTGGTGGCGGTCGCCGACGCGTTTCCCGCCGAGGCCCTGTCCGATGCGCAGGCGGTGGCAGCGCGCCTGGCGGAGCATCCGGCGATCGCGACGATCAACCTTTATCGAGCGGATATCGAGGACTTGCTGTTGCGGTCGGAGACCGTACTGCAGACGCTGGCGGAGATGCGTGCATGAGTGAGCATACGGTTGATCTGCTGGTGATCGGCAGCGGGCCAGCGGGGCAGAAGGCGGCGATCCAGGCGGCCAAGGGTGGCTGGCGGGTCGCACTGGTCGAAAGCGATCGGCAGCTTGGAGGCGCCTGTGTGTATCGCGGCACCATTCCGAGCAAGACCCTGCGCGAAAGTGCGCTGCGTCTGCACCAGGCGCGCCGACTGCCGGGCGTGCAGGGGCTCTCGTTTCCCACCGGTCAGGAAATGGGCGTGCTGGTCAGCAATCTGCAGAGCGTGACCGACGCGCACGACCGCTTCATTCGCGCGCAGCTCGAACGCAACGGTGTGCGCTGTGTGCACGGACGCGCGCGCTTCCTTGCACCGCGGCGTGTGCGCGTGGAGGGACTGCGCGGCGAGGTGGCGGTATGGGACGCCGCGCACGTGATCATCGCGACCGGCTCGGTGCCGCGCCAGGCTGCGGAGGTGCCGCTCGATCACGAACATGTGCTCGACAGCGATTCGATACTGTCGATGCTCTATCTGCCGGAATCATTGCTGG
>DAOLKH010000479.1:0-1671 GCA_035331685.1 Pseudomonadales bacterium | reverse complement strand
GCATCTGCGAGATCGATGGATATCGGCATTCCGGAAGCGCGGCGTGCCGAGATTGCTGCCGGATTGTCACGGCTGCTGGCCGACACCTACACGCTGTACCTGAAGACGCACAACTATCACTGGAACGTCACCGGACCGATGTTCAACACGCTGCATCAGATGTTCGAGCAGCAGTACAACGAACTCGTGCTTGCCGTCGATGAGATCGCGGAGCGCATCCGCGCGCTTGGTCATCGTGCGCCTGGTTCGTATCGCGAGTTTCTGGCTCTCACCTCGATCGAAGAGGAGACGGCGACGCCGGACGCGATGACGATGATCGCGAAGCTGGTACAGGGTCAGGAGGCGGTGATCCGCACCGCGCGCGGGCTGATTCCGCTGGCGTCCGATGCCCATGATGAGCCCTCGGCCGATCTGCTGACGCAGCGGTTGCAGGTACACGAGAAGACGGCCTGGATGCTGCGCAGTCTGCTCGATTGAAGAAGTAACGACGCCTTGTGTGTCGGCCCCGTTGATCCATGACGGCCGCTGAAGCGCTGCGCGCTGGTGCAGCGCTTCTCAGCGGCGCGTGTTCCAGTAGTTGCCTTCGAGCATCGACTCGATCGCACGTCGGTGCAGGATCATGTCGTCAGGGTCGGCGGGAATGGTCCCTTCGCCGAAGTGTGCCTGGCGGCGCCCGATGCGGAACATCACGATTCCGTGGCGCAGCGCCGCATACAACGTGTAGAACTCCATGTCGCGCGGGCGGTGTCCGCTCAGTCTTTCGTAACAGTCGGCCGCTTCGTCGAGGCGCATCATGTCGGGCAGGCCGGGTGCCCCGACCATGGGCGCAAAGTCCTGGAAAAAATGGTGGATGAAGACCATCCACGCGAGATCCAGTTCACGCGGGCCGGTGGCGACCATCTCCCAGTCGAGCACCGCAGTCGGTGCAAAATCGACGAACAACATGTTGCCGATGCGTGCATCACCCCAGCTCAGGACTTCCGGTCCCTCTTCGTGCGGCCAGTGTTGTTCCAGCCACGCAAACGCCCGTTCCAGCAGCGGAGAACGGATCCCGTCGGCAGTCACCCAGTTGTAATAGGCACGTTGTGCGGCAACGTGTCGATGCAGCGGCGAAGCTCCGCCTTCGCGTGGACGCAGCAACGCAAGATCGGCTGCCGAGAGTTCGATCGCATGCAGCTTCGCCAGTACTTCGATGGCGCTGTGCTGCAGGCGACTGCGGTCGGTTGCATCGGCGCGCAGCAACCACGAGTCGAACACATACGGAGGAATGTCCGATGGTGCTTCGCCTACAGCGCGCTCCATGATGAAAAACGGGGCGCCAAGCTGCGATGCATCGCCTTCGTACCAGAGTACGCGTGGTACCGGTGCGTCCGAGCGCTCGTGCGCGAGCCGCATCACTTCGAACTGTTTCGCCAGATCGTACTCCGGGAAGACCGGCACCGAACCCGCGTCCGGTGGCAGCCGCGCCACACAGTTCAGCGAATGCGCTGATCCGGCCTCGCGCCACGTGAGGTTGAACAGCAGCGTTTCGCTCGACATCCCGGTCCCCTGCGGCGACGAGAACTCCGACAGTTGCGCTTCGGGGCCCAGCTTGCCGTGCAGCCACGCGCGCAGCCTCTGTTCGAGATGCTCGCGATCGCGCGTCGATGTCCTTGGGCGGGCGGCGTTGGG
>DAOLKH010000478.1:0-1673 GCA_035331685.1 Pseudomonadales bacterium | reverse complement strand
CCGGTCACGCACACGCGAACTGCCGAACGGCGGGGCGCGTGTGCGTGACCGGCCCGACGACGAACGTAGCGGAAGTGGCCAGGCGCGCGCAGACGAGCGCATCGAACCGAGCCTCGGCGCGGTGCAGATTGCACCCGTCATGGCGGCCGAGCCGCGCGTCGCGGCTGCCATATCCGAACCGGCGCGTGCGGGCGCACCCCGGCAGCCGGCCCGGCCGCAGCCCGTGCCGGCACCGACACCAGCACCGACACCGGCACCGGCACGATCGGATGCCGCCGAAGACGCGGAAGTGCTGGTGATCCATGTGCTTGCGCGTGCCCCCGAGGAGTTTGCTGGAGAGGGACTGGCACGCCTGTTCCAGGCCTGCGACGTACGTTTCGGCGCGATGTCGATTTTCCATCGCCACGAAGCAGAGAAGGGAATGGGTGCGGTGCAGTTCAGCGTTGCCAACGTGACCCATCCGGGTACCTTCGACGACGCCACCCTCGCCGGTGCGAGTTCGCCCGGCCTGAGTTTCTTCCTGCGCCTGCCGGGCCCGCAAAGACCGCTGGAGGCTTTCGACTGCATGCTGGAGACTGCGCGTGCCGTCGCGCGCAACCTCGATGGCGAGATGCAGGACGAAAACCACAGCGTGTTCACCTCGCAGACCGCCGAGCACTATCGCCAGCGCGTCCGTGAACACGTGCACCGCACTTCGCGTCCGCGCCGCTGAGTCATGGGGACGCAGGACGCTGCACTCGAAATCGGGCGCTTGCGCGAGGAGATCCTCCACCATAACCGTCGCTACTATGTCCTCGACGATCCGGCCATAACCGACGCCGAGTACGACCGCCTGCTGCGCCGGCTGCAGGAACTCGAGCAGGCCCATCCGGAGCTGGTCGTCGACGATTCGCCGACCCGGCGCGTGGGTGCCCTGGTGCAGGGCGCGTTCGCAACCGTGCATCATGAGATGCCGATGCTCTCGCTCGACAACGCGTTCACCGAGGAAGAGCTGCGCGCCTTCGACCGCCGGGTGCGCGAGCGTCTCGGCGTGGTGGATCCGGTCGAATACTGCTGCGAGCCGAAACTCGACGGACTGGCCGTGAGCCTGTTGTACGAGCACGGTTCCCTGCGGCGAGCGGCGACTCGCGGCGATGGCAGCAGCGGCGAGGACGTGACCGCAAACGTGCGCACGATCGCCGGGGTGCCGCTGCGACTGTGCGATGCCACGGCAGCCTCGGCAATCGAGGTGCGTGGCGAGATCTATCTGCCGGAAGCAGCGTTTGAAGCACTGAACCGGCGTGCCCGCGAGCGTGGCGAAAAAACCTTCGTGAACCCCCGCAATGCGGCTGCGGGCAGCCTGCGCCAGCTCGATCCGCGCGTCACCGCACAGCGACCGCTGGCGTTCTGCGGGTACGGACTCGGCCGGATCGAGGGTGTTGTGTTGCCGCCGACACAGTCGGGCGCGCTCGATTGGCTGGCCGCACTGGGGATCCCGGTGAGCACGTTGCGACAGCGGGCGGTGGGTGCAGACGCCTGCCTGGCGTATTACCGCGAGCTGCAGCGCCGCCGCGCGGGTCTCGGCTACGCGATCGATGGCGTGGTGTTCAAGGTCGACAGCGTCGAGCAGCAGCAGCGCCTCGGCTTCGTCGCTCGCGCACCGCGCTGGGCGATCGCGCAGAAGTTTCCGGCAC
>DAOLKH010000477.1:0-1680 GCA_035331685.1 Pseudomonadales bacterium | reverse complement strand
CATCCCCTTGCCCGCATTGCTGCTGTCCCTGTTGCTCCAGCGCAGCCGCAGGCAGGGCGAACGCAGACAGCAACAGGGACAGCAGCAATGCGGGCAAGGGGATGCGCATCGGGAAGCGGTGTTCTGGCCATTGCCGTGCAAAACAAGATAATGCGCAGTCTACCAGATGGCGCCACGCTGGCGGCGCGCGAACCGGAGACACGTCCGCATGAACCCTGCCCATACTGCCGGCTCCGCCCGGCCGCGCTACATCACCCCGGAGGGCGAGCAGCGCCTGCGCGAGGAAATCACGCATCTCTGGAAGGTCGAGCGTCCGCAGGTGACGGCCGTCGTCCATGAAGCCGCCAAGAACGGCGACCGCTCCGAAAACGGCGACTACATCTACGGCAAGCGGCGCCTGCGCGAGATCGACCGCCGCGTGCGCTACCTGAGCAAGCGACTCGAGCAGGTGCGGGTGGTGCGCGAGGCGCCATCGGAGCGCGGACGCGTCTATTTCGGCGCCTGGGTCACGCTCGAGGACGAGGACGGTGTTGCGAGCCGCTACCGGATCGTCGGCCCGGACGAGTTCGATGTGACCAGGGGACTGATCAGCATGGATTCACCACTGGCACGCGCGCTGCTCGGCAAGCACCTCGACGACGAGGTCCGGGTGCACACGCCGGGCGGCGAACGCGAGTACGTCGTGGTGGCGATCGACTACGCCGATCCGCAGCAGCTCTGAGCGTACGTTCCAGCCCTTCCACTCGTTCGGCCGTGCACGGACGCTGTGGTTAAATAGCGCGCTTTCCACGTACCCCACTCCACCATCGCCAGCCCGCGAGTGACGCCATGACCGAATCCACGCTGCCGCCCCCGCTTCAGGAACTCGAAGACCACGACGAATTCGTGCACCGGCATATCGGCCCCTCGGAGCAGGACATCGCGCACATGCTGGCCGCAGTGGGGGCAGACTCGCTGGACGATCTGACCCGGCAGACCGTGCCTGCAGCGATCCTCAGCCGCGAGGCGCTGGCGCTGCCCGGACCACAGCCGGAACACGTGGTACTGCAACGACTGGCCGCCATGGCAGCGAAGAACCGCATGCTGCGCTCCCTGATCGGTTGCGGCTACCACGACACGATCACCCCGCCGGTGATCCTGCGCAACGTGCTCGAGAACCCGGGCTGGTACACCGCCTACACGCCGTACCAGCCCGAGATTTCGCAGGGGCGCCTCGAGGCGCTGCTCTGTTTCCAGCAGATGATCATCGACCTCAGCGGACTCGAACTCGCCAACGCTTCGCTGCTCGACGAAGCGACCGCGGCCGCCGAGGCGATGACGCTGTGCAAGCGCGTGGTGCGCAAGAATCGCTCCAATACCTTTTTCATCGCGCACGACTGCCACCCGCAAACGATCGCGGTGATGCGCACCCGCGCCGAACCACTCGATATCGAGGTGGTGGTCGGTGACCCCGAGCGCGATCTGGCCGGGCTCGAGATCTTCGGCGTGCTGTTGCAGTACCCCGGCACCGACGGCCGGGTACGCGATCCCGGCGATCTGATCGCACGGATACACGAAAAAGGCGCGCTGGCCGTGGTCGCAGCGGACCTGATGAGCCTGCTGGTCCTGAAGAGCCCGGGGGCGCTGGGCGCCGATGTCGCGATCGGCAACACGCAGCGCTTCGGCGTGCCGATGGGTTTC
>DAOLKH010000476.1:0-1682 GCA_035331685.1 Pseudomonadales bacterium | reverse complement strand
GCATACGCTGATCTCCAGCCGCGCATTTGCTCTGTTTTTTGTCAGTCGTCCTTACCGACCGCGGACGGCATGCGCAGGGTGCCACCGCTCACCGGCAGGGATCAACCACACGGCTGCAGGAAAAATTCCTAATTTTTCATGAATTGCTGCACCCGTGCGGCGAACTTCGGCCCGAACGGGGGGCGCATGCCGAACAGGGTCGCGAAGTCCACACGCGCCTGCCGATACACCGCGCGCGCGTGCGAGAACTGGCGAAAGCCGTCGTGTCCGTGGTAGTTGCCCATGCCGCTTGGCCCAACCCCGCCGAAAGGCAGTGCGTCACAGCCGGCGTGCGCGCCTATATCGTTGATGGACACTCCACCCGAGAGTGTGCGCTGCAGGATCTGCTCCACCTCCGTGCCATTCGCGTCACCGAAGTAATACAGCGCGAGCGGACGGTCGTGGCGGTTGATGTACGCGATCGCCTCGTCGATGCCACGATAGGTCTTCAGCGGCAGCAGCGGGCCGAAGATTTCCTCCTGCATGACCAGACGGTCGTCGCCAGGTTCGATGAACAGCCGCGGCATCATCTTGTGCTGGCCCGCTGGCTGGGTCGCAAATGACTCGTTGCCCGGGTTGATCTCGACGCAGCGCACGCCTGCCGCGAGTGCGTCATCGACCAGTCGCGTCAGGCGACCGAGGTGGCGATTGTTCACGATCGAGGTGTAGTCGGGGTTCGCGAGCAGCGTGGGATAGAGCTTCGCCGCCGCCGCCTGCAGCGCCCCGATCGTCTCGTCCAGGCGCGACGCCGGAACCAGCAGGTAATCCGGCGCGATGCAGATCTGCCCGGCGTTCGACAGCTTGAAGTCCATGATCTTCAGCGCCGCAGCGGCAAGGTCGGCTCCCTGGCCGATCACGACCGGCGACTTGCCGCCCAGTTCGAGCGTGACCGGAACCAGGTTCTTCGCGGCAGCCGCCATCACGTGGCGAGCGATCGAACCGGCCCCGGTAAACACCAGATGGTCGAACGGCAGGCCCGAAAAGGCCGCACTCACTTCCGCATCGCCGGTGACGATCGCCACCTCGGTGATGTCGAAGTAGCGCGGGAACAGCGTCGCGAACTGCTCGGCAACGCGCGGCGTGAACTCCGAGGGCTTGATGATCGCGCGGTTGCCCGCGGCCAGCGCACCGATCAGCGGACCCACCGCAAGGTAGATCGGAAAGTTCCACGGCACGATGATGCCGACGCAGCCGAGCGGCTGGTAACGCACGCGCGCGTCGGCGCCGAGCAGGCGCATCATGAACGGCACCGGGCGCCGCTCGTCCTTCATCCACCCGGGGATCTGTTTGTTGGTGGTGCGGATCTCGGCGATCGGCACGGCAATCTCGGTGAGGCGCGCATACTCCTGACAGCGCGAGCCGAAGTCTGCCCTCAGCGCATCGATCAGCGCGTCCTGATTTTCGCGCAGCAGCGCCGCCAGGCGATCGAGACGGTCCTGGCGGGTTTTCGCATCCACCGCGCCAGCGGCAACGAAAGCGCTCTTCTGGCGCTCCACGAGATCGAGCATCTGTTGCGGTGTCATCGGCACCCTCCTTGCCTGCGGCTGACTCTCAGGTTCGACTTGCGCGCGCAGTCTACCGCAGCACACCGCGGCGCGGGTGGGAGATCGCCCCGCCCGTAGGTCGGCATTCATGCCGACAAT
>DAOLKH010000475.1:0-1705 GCA_035331685.1 Pseudomonadales bacterium | reverse complement strand
GCGAGTACCTGCGGCAGCAGTAGCAGCCGCAGCCCTCGACGAGCGGGTTCGGATCGTCGGCGTACTGCGCGTTGCGCAGCTTCAGCGACGTGCCGTCCGGGCCGAACGCGGTGTGGTTCCTGCCGTGGCGCGTCGGTACCACGCAGTCGAACATGTCGACGCCCTGCGCGGTCGCGGCGAGCAGGTCCTCGGGCATGCCGACGCCCATCATGTAGCGGATCCTGCCGGTGGGCAGCCGGTCGACGCAGGCGTCGAGCGCCACCGCCATTTGTTGCTTCGTCTCCCCGACCGACAGCCCGCCGATCGCGTAGCCGTCGAAGCCGATGTCGAGCAACCCGGCCAGCGAACGCGAACGCAGATCGGCATACATGCCCCCCTGCACGATGCCGAACAGTGCCGCCGGATTGTCGGCGTGCGCCTGCCGACTGCGGCGGGCCCAGCGCAGGCTGAGTTCCATCGATGTGCGGGCCTGTTCCTCGCTCGCTGGGTAGGGAGTGCATTCATCGAACACCATGACCACATCGGAGCGGAGATCACGCTGTACACGCATCGAGCTTTCGGGGTCGAGGAACACCGCACTGCCGTCGACCGGCGAGCGAAAACGCACCCCCTCTTCGCTGATCCGTCGCATGTCTCCCAGGCTGAACACCTGGAATCCGCCCGAATCGGTAAGTATGGGACGGCTCCAGCCCATGAATGCGTGCAGGTCACCCAGTTCGCGGATGATTTCCGAACCCGGGCGCAGCATCAGGTGAAATGTATTGCCGAGCACGATCTGGGCACCGATCTCCTCGAGGTCGCGCGGAAGCATGCCTTTCACAGTGCCGTAGGTGCCCACGGGCATGAAGGCAGGCGTATCGACCACGCCTCGCACGAAATTCAACCGGCCGCGCCGTGCGCTACCGTCGTGCGCCAGCAGTTCGAAACCGGAAAAACAGCCGCTCACCGCTGCAACTCCGCGCGTGACTTCAGCAATGGTGCCTGTTCGCCCAGCACGAACATCGCGTCTCCATAGCTGAAGAAGCGATAGTCGCGTGCCACGGCTTCCCGATAGGCTGCCAGCACGCGGGCACTCCCGGCGAACGCACACACCAGCATCAGCAACGTCGATTCGGGCAGGTGAAAATTGGTGATCAAGGCATCCACCGTGCGAAAACGGTATCCGGGGTAGATGAAGATCGACGTCTCGCCCTCGTATGGATGGATGCCGTCAGTGCCGGCTGCGGTCTCCAGCGCACGCAGCGAGGTAGTGCCGACCGCGATCACACGCCGGCCCTGCGCGTGCGCACTGTTCACTTGCTCGCACAGCTGCGCATCGACATCGATGTACTCGGCGTGCATCCGGTGCTGCTCCACTTCCGTCACGCGCAGCGGCTGGAAGGTCCCGGCACCGACGTGCAAGGTCAGGAAAGCGGTTTCCACACCGAGTTCGCGCAATCGAGCCAGCAGCGCGTGGTCGAAGTGCAATCCTGCCGTCGGTGCCGCGACTGCGCCATCGCGTGCCGCGTAGACCGTCTGGTAGCGCTCACGATCCAGCGGCGCATCGGCGCGATCGATGTACGGAGGCAACGGCATGTGTCCGATACGATCGATCAGCGCGAGTGGATCGCTGCCTGGCGGGAATGCAAGCTCGAAGAACTCGCCTTCGCGCCCCAGCACGCTCACGCGTACCGCCTCGCGCCCTTCGTCGTCGAGCAATGCGATC
>DAOLKH010000474.1:0-1728 GCA_035331685.1 Pseudomonadales bacterium | reverse complement strand
CCTTTACGCGGGGGTGCTCGCGTTGCACGAGGCATTCGAGGATCGCGATGTCGCCGCACGTGCCTGTGCGCTGCTGAGTCTGGTCGGGACGGTCAACATTCCGATCATCTACAAGTCGGTCGACTGGTGGTACAGCCTGCATCAGCCGGCGAGCATCCGTTTCACGGGCGGATCCACGATGCACTCGCAGATGCTGCAGCCGTTGCTGGTGATGATCGCCGGCTTCTATCTCTTCTACGCACTGGCGGTGTTGCTCGCCCTGCGCAGCGAGATCCTCGAACGCGAGGAGCGCGCGCGCTGGGTCGAGGAACTGGTCGGCGCCTAAACGGGTACCACGATTCGAACGATGTATTTCCAGAGCCTTGCACAACTGTGGCAGATGGACGGACACGGTCCCTACGTGTGGTCTGCATACCTGATCGTCGCCGTGGTGATGATCGGGCTGGTACGCAGGCCACTGGCACGCCGGCGGCGCACGCTCGAACGGGTGCGTTCGCGTCTGCGCGCGGCAGGTGCCGCGGTCACCGACGGAGTCTGAGTTCATGCCCATGCACCCCCTGCGCCGCCAGCGCCTGCTGATCGTACTGTTCATCGTGGTGGGCGCGAGCATTGCCGCGGCGCTGGTGTTCTGGGCGCTGCGCGACAACATGAACTTCTTCTATTCCCCCGTGCAGATCGAGCGTGGTGAAGCCCCGACAGGACGCACGATCCGTGTCGGCGGGTTGGTGCTGCCGGGCAGCGTGCAGCGCTCGGCTTCGGGACTCGAGGTGCAGTTCCGGGTCAGCGACAACCAGGCGGTGCTCGACATCGTCTACGAAGGCATCCTGCCGGATCTGTTTGCCGAGGGGCAGGGCGTGGTTGCGGTTGGCGAGCTGCTGCCCGGTGGGCGTTTCCGTGCACAGCAGGTGCTGGCGAAGCACGATGAAAACTACATGCCGCCGGAGGTTCACGACGCGCTGAAGGCTGGCGAGACGATGGACGAGGCACTGTCGCGGGGTGGCTCCGGTGGTGGTTGAACTCGGACACTTCGCACTGGCGCTGGCGGCGAGCATCGCGCTTGCGCTGGCACTGTTGCCGCTGGCGGGTGTGCTGCGCGGCGTCGATGCCTGGATGCGCAGTGCGATGCCGCTGGCGCTGGCACAACTGCTGTTCGTCGCGATCGCCTTCGGCTGTCTGGCGTACGCGTTTCTGCACGACGACTTCACGGTGCGGCTGATCGCGCAGAATTCGAACTCCGCGTTGCCGCCCTGGTACAAGTTCAGCGCGCTGTGGGGCAACCACGAGGGTTCGATGCTGCTCTGGGTGAGCATCCTGTCGGTATGGACCGGTGCGGTGGCACTGTTCAGCCGGACTCTGCCGCTGCCGATGCGCGCCCGCGTGCTGTCGGTGATGGGAATGATCGCGGTCGGTTTCCACCTGTTCGTGCTGTTGACCTCCAACCCGTTTGCGCGTTCCTTCCCCGACGTGCCGACCGAAGGACGTGACCTCAACCCGATGCTGCAGGATATCGGGCTGGTGCTGCACCCGCCGATGCTCTACCTGGGTTATGTGGGCTTTTCGGTGGCGTTCGCGTTTGCGATCGCGGCGCTGTGGAGCGGGCGACTCGACGCCGCGTGGGCGCGCTGGAGCCGTCCGTGGACCAATGCGGCGTGGATCTTCCTGACGCTCGGGATCACGCTCGGCAGCTGGTGGGCGTACTACGAACTCGGCTGGGGCGGCTGGTGGTTC
>DAOLKH010000473.1:0-1728 GCA_035331685.1 Pseudomonadales bacterium | reverse complement strand
ATTCGAGGTCCGGGAAGCGGAACGTGAAGCCGGCATCGTCGGCATGAATGCCGACCTACAGGGCGTCGCGGAGCGCGGACTCGAGGTCCGGGAAGCGGAACGTGAAGCCGGCATCGAGCGCGCGTGCCGGCAGCACGCGCTGGCCGGTCAGCAGCAGGCGCGACATCTCGCCGAATGCCGTGCGCAACGCGAATTCCGGCAGCGGCAGCAGCGCGGGGCGATGCAGCACGCGTCCCAGCGTGTGTGCGAACTGCGCGCTGGTCACTGGGTTCGGTGCGGTGGCGTTGAACACACCGACCACGTTCCGGTGCGCCAGCAGCCATTCGAACAGCGACAGCAGATCGTCGCGGTGTATCCAGCTCATCCATTGCCGGCCGCTGCCGATCGGACCACCCAGCCCGAAGCGAAACGCCGGCAGTAGACGCTGCAGGAAGCCGCCACCGGGGCCGATCACCAGGCCGATGCGCACGATCGTCACCCGTATGCCGAGTGCGCGTGCACGCGAGGCGCTTTGCTCCCAGTCAGCGCAGAGTTCGTGCGTGAACTCCTGGTGCGGGGAGCTGTCTTCGGTCACGGCAACGTCGCCCTGGTCGCCATAGAAGCCCACGGCGGATGCGCTGAGCAGTGCGCCGGGGCGTGGATCGAGCTCGCGCATCCAGTCGACGAGTGCGTCGGTCACCGCGATCCGGCTGTCACGCAGCAGCTGCCTGCGTGCGGCGGTCCAGCGCCGGTCGGCGATCGGTTCGCCAGCCAGGTTCACGACCGCGTCGATCGGCTCTTCGCGTCCCAGATCCTCGAGCCGGCTCACGATGCGTGTGCCGCCCGGCAGCACGCGTGCGGCGCGCGCAGGATCGCGACTCAGCACCTCGATCGTGGCACCCGTCGTGGCGAGGCGCCTGCACAGTGCCTGCCCGATGAATCCGCTGCCTCCTGTGATCACGTAACGTCCCATGGCGCACCTCTGCGGTTGGTGAGCCCGCGAGCACGCTGCGCCCGCAGTGGTTGATTTAGTCTACGCCAAGCCCCATATACCGGGTGAATTCAGGAGAAAGCCCCATGAGTGAACAGCGCGGCAGCGATACGGGACACGGATCGGGCACCGAGCTCGCGCTGCCCGACCTCGCACTGCCCGAAATCCTCTACCTGATGCCGGTGACGACACGGCCGTTCATGCCGGCCCAGATCCAACCGATGATGGCAGATGCGGGTGCGTGGGGCGACACGATTCAGCGCGTCGCGCAGAGCGACCACAAGATCATGGGCCTGTTCTTCGTCGATACCGACGACACCACCACGGTCAAGGCCGACGACGTTCCGCTGATCGGCTGTGCCGTGCGGCTGCTGAGTGCTTCGGGTGACGGCAAGCGACTGCAGTTCCTGGCGCAGGGTCTGGGCCGGGCGCGCATCCGGCGCTGGATCAATCGCACACCACCTTATGTGGTGCAGGTGGAGTATCCGAAGGACGAGCTCGAGCGCAACGACGAGACGCGCGCGTATGCGATGGCGCTGGTCGGCGCGATCAAGGAGCTGGTGCCGCTGAACCCGCTCTACCACGAGGAACTGAAGCATTATCTACAGCGTTTCAGTCCGGAAGATCCGTCGCCACTCACCGATTTCTCGGTAACGCTGACCAGCGCGGAAGGGCGCGAGCTGCAGGACATACTCGAGACGCTGCCGGTGCTGGCACGCATGCACAAGGTGCTGCCGCTGCTGAAGAAGGAGATCGAG
>DAOLKH010000472.1:0-1734 GCA_035331685.1 Pseudomonadales bacterium | reverse complement strand
GATGGGCGGCAGCGTAGCGATCGCGGCGGTCGACATCACGGCAAGCAGCCCGATCGCCGCCACCGCGAACATCAGCGGAATCGATCTCGCACGCATCGGGGCACTGCTCGACGATCCCGCACTGACACTCACCGGAAGACTGGACGGCGAGTTGCCGTTCACGCTGCAGGACGGTGTGCCGATCCTGCGCGCAGGCAAGGTGCACAGCAGCAGTCCTGGCGTGATCCGCTACCGCCCGTCGACCCCACCCGCACAGGAGTCGACCGAACTCGCACTGACACGCAAGGCGTTGTCGAACCTCGAGTTCGAGTCCGTGGATGCAATGCTGGACTATGGGGCCGACGGTGTACTGACGGTCGGTGCCGCGATCCGTGGTCACAACCCGGAACTGGACGCACAACGTCCGGTGCATCTGAATTTGACACTGGAGACCAACTTGCGCACCCTGATGCAGAGCCTGAGCGCCGGTGAGCGCGTCAATGCCTGGCTGGAACAGCACCTGTAGATCCTGTCCCTGACCGTAGCTGCCGAACACGAGGAAACCCGATGCGATTGCGCCACACGATCCCGCTGATGTTTGCAGTGGTCACGATCGGCTGCACCCCTACCGTCAAGGTCGAGGCCCCGGACAAGCCGATCACGATCAACCTCAACGTGAAGATCGAACACGAAATTCGTGTGAAGGTGGATCGTGAACTCGACGACCTGTTCAAGGAAGACAAGGGACTGTTCTGAAAACGTCGCGAACGGCGCACGCCACAACCTACCGCCTGCCGAACGGAGACCCGCATGAGAAAGCTGCTGAAGACCCTGCTCGCAAGCGTGGCAATAGTTGCCAGCGCTGCGGCATTCGCACTCGACATCCAGGAAGCCAAGAACGCGGGCTGGATCGGTGAGCTGCGCGACGGCTACGTGGGGCTGGTCAGCCCCTCGGCACCCGCGCAAGCGCGCGCACTGGTCAGCGAAGTCAACACCGCACGACGCGAAAATTATCGCGCGATCGCCGCACGCACCGGTGCCGAGCTGCGTTCCGTCGAACTGCTGGCTGCCGAAAAGGCGCTGCAGAAAACCTCACCCGGACATTATGTGCAGGCTCAAGACGGCAGCTGGATCAAGAAATGAGTGACGACGTGAGCGCCGACGTGGTCATCACACGCCACGCCTTTGTATAATCGCGCCGTTTCCTTCACCCCCGGGTGCCGGTCTGCGACACCCATCCCTGCCGGAGCGCCATGTTGATGGAAGATTCCTTCCGCGAGAGTTCGATCCGTTACCACACCCATCCCACACCCGGCAAGCTGGCCATCCAGCCGACCAAGCCACTGGCCAACAAGCGTGACCTTTCGCGCGCCTATTCGCCGGGTGTCGCCTATGCCTGCGAACTGATCGAAAAGGACCCCGCCCAGGCCGCTGCGGTGACGTCTCGCGGCAACCTGGTCGCCGTCGTGACCAACGGCACAGCGGTACTCGGGCTCGGCGACATCGGCCCGCTCGCCGGCAAGCCGGTGATGGAAGGCAAGGCGGTGCTGTTCAAGAAATTCGCCAACATCGATGTCTTCGATATCGAGATCGAGGAGAAGGACGCCGACCGGCTGGTCGACATCATCGCCTCGCTCGAACCGACCTTCGGCGGCATCAATCTCGAGGACATCAAGGCACCGGAGTGCTTCATCGTCGAACAGAAGCTGCGCGAGCGCATGAAGATTCCGGTCTTCCACGACGACCAGCACGGCA
>DAOLKH010000471.1:0-1737 GCA_035331685.1 Pseudomonadales bacterium | reverse complement strand
CAGGTTCCAGATCTCGATATAGCGGTCGCCGTCCTCGGCGGGCCACCCGGCAGCCCCGACGAGGACGGCGACCGCTATATCGAGATCTGGAACCTGGTGTTCATGCAGTTCGAGCGCGCGCCCGACGGGCGACTGACGCCGCTGCCGAAACCATCGGTGGATACCGGCATGGGACTCGAGCGCATCGCCGCAGTGATGCAGCACGTGCATTCGAACTACGACATCGACCTGTTCCGCCACCTGCTCGACGCCGCAGAGCGCGTCACCGGCACGAACGACGTGGCCAGCCCGTCGCTGCGCGTGATCGCCGACCACATCCGTTCCTGCGCGTTCCTGATCGCGGATGGCGTGCTGCCGTCGAACGAGGGTCGCGGTTATGTGCTGCGCCGCATCCTGCGCCGGGCCTGCCGCCACGGCCACAAGCTGGGCGCCCGCGAGGCGTTCTTCCATCGGCTGGTCGCGCCACTGGCCGAAGTGATGGGCGCTGCGTACCCGGAACTGAATGAAAAGAGGGAGCAGATCGAACGGGTGCTGCTGCTGGAGGAAGAGCAGTTCGCGCGCACGCTGGACACCGGCATGCGCATTCTCGAGCAGGACATTGCTGCACTCGCGGGCGACACGCTCGATGGAGAGACGGTGTTCAAGCTCTATGACACCTACGGTTTTCCGCTCGACCTCACGGCAGACATCGCACGCGAGCGGGGCCTGCGCGTCGATGAGGCAGGATTCGAGTGCGCGATGCAGGCACAGCGCGAACGGGCGCGCGGCGCGAGCCAGTTCGGCACCGAGTATCTCGGCGATGCGGGCGTCGACAATCCGACGCTGTTCACCGGCTACTCGGCACTCGCCGGATCCGCGCAGGTGCTGTCGCTGCTCGGCAACGGACAGCGCGTCGAGCGCCTCGACGAGGGTTGCGAAGGCGTGGTCGTGCTCGACACGACGCCGTTCTATGCCGAGTCGGGCGGGCAGGTGGGCGATGCCGGCGTGCTCGAGGCGCCCGGCGTGCGTTTCGAAGTGCGCGACACCACGAAGTCCGGCGCATTGTGGTTGCATCACGGCGTGGTGGTACAGGGGGCGCTGCGCACGGGAAGCACGGTCGAGGCGCGCGTCGAACCCGCAGTGCGCGCTGCCACCGCGCGCAACCATTCGGCTACCCACCTGCTGCACGCAGCACTGCGCCAGGTGCTTGGCACGCACGTGACGCAGAAGGGTTCGCTGGTCGACTCGCAGCGGCTGCGTTTCGATTTCGCGCATTTCGAGGCGCTGACGCGCGAGCAGTTGCGTGCGGTCGAATGGCTGGTCAACGAGCAGATTCGCGCCAACTCGCTGGTGCAGGTCGAGCTGACCGATATGGATGGGGCGCGTGCGAGGGGCGCGACGGCCCTTTTTGGCGAGAAGTACGGCGCCGAGGTGCGCGTGCTGACGATGGGTGAGGGGTTTTCGGTGGAGCTCTGTGGCGGTACGCACGTGCATCGCACCGGTGATATCGGCCTGATGCGTATCACGGCCGAAACCGGCATCGCCGCCGGGGTGCGACGCGTGGAGGCGGTCACCGGGGCCGGCGCACTCGAGCTGTTCGACCGGCTCGAGGAACGCGAGGAGCGCACCGCGCAACTGGTCAAGGCAGGCTCCGACAACGTGGTCGAGAAAATCGAGCAACTGGTGGCCGCCAACCGGCAGCTCGAGAAGGAGCTTGCGAAGCTACGGGTACAGCTCGCGAGCGGCAGTGGCAAGGAT
>DAOLKH010000470.1:0-1742 GCA_035331685.1 Pseudomonadales bacterium | reverse complement strand
ATGCGCGGTCACCGAGGTCGAGATCGAAGGGGTGCTGCACGAGTACAGTACGATCGAGGGTGTACAGGAGGATGTGATCGACATCCTGCTGAACCTGAAGGGACTTGCGGTGGTGATGCACGGACGCGATCACACTACGCTCACGCTGAACGGCAAGGGGCCTGGCGTGGTCACGGCTGGCGACATCCAGCTCGATCACGACGTGGAGATCCGCAATCCCGATCATGTGATCGCGCATCTCAACGCTGGTGGCGCACTGCGCATGCAGATCAAGATTGAGCGTGGTCGCGGTTACGTGCCGGCGGAAGCGCCCGCCCAGGACGAGGAGGCGACGCGCACGATCGGGCGGCTGCAACTCGACGCGAGCTTCACGCCGGTGCGCCGCATGGCGTACAACGTCGAAGCGACGCGGGTCGAGCAGCGCACCGACCTCGACAAGCTGGTGATCGATCTCGAGACCAACGGCACCATCGATCCGGAAGAGGCGATCCGCCGGGCTGCAACCATCCTGCACGAGCAGTTGTCGGTCTTTGTCGAGCTGAAGGACCGCGAGCCGGTTGCACAGGCAGGACATGGCAGCGAACCGGTCGATCCGATCCTGCTGCGGCCGGTGGACGATCTGGAGCTCACGGTGCGTTCGGCCAACTGCCTGAAGGCGGAAAACATTTACTACATCGGGGATCTGGTGCAACGCACCGAGGTCGAGTTGCTGAAAACGCCGAATCTTGGCAAGAAGTCGCTGACGGAGATCAAGGACGTGCTCGCATCGCGCGGGCTGTCGCTGGGTCTGCGCCTCGAGAGCTGGCCGCCGGCGAGCTTGAAGAACGAAGGCCGCGCGCACTGAGTGGCGCACGCGCAACACGCTGATACAGGACCAGGACAATGCGTCACCGCACATCAGGACGTCAACTGAACCGCAACAGCCCACACCGCACGGCGATGTGGCGCAACATGACCGTGTCGCTGGTCGAGCACGAGCTGATCCGCACGACACTGCCGAAAGCGAAGGAGCTGCGCCGTTTTGCCGAGCCGCTGATCACGCTGGCGAAAAGCGATTCGGTCGCCAACCGGCGCCTCGCGTTCAGCCGTACCGGCAGCAAGGAAGCGGTCGGCAAGCTGTTCAATGAGCTGGGGCCGCGCTACAAGGAACGCCCGGGTGGCTATCTCCGCATCCTGAAGTGCGGTTTCCGCCCCGGCGATGCGGCTCCGATGGCCTACGTCGAGCTGGTGGACCGCCCGCAAACAGCTGCATCGAACGACGACGACGATTGAAACACCCGTGTGAACAGGGCGCACGCGGTGCGCCCGTACACGTCCATGTCGCGGTCGGTGCGGGTGTATCCCGGTTGTAGGGGCGTGCCGCGCACGCCCTCCTCGTGGACGCACGCGGTGCGTGAACAGGGCGCACGCCGTGCGCCCCTACGGGGTGCGTGACTGCCAGTTCCAGGTGTCGCGACACATCGCGTCGACGTCGCGGCTCGCTTCCCATCCCAGTTCACGCTTCGCCAGCGCGGGATCCGCGTAACAGCTTGCGACGTCGCCCGGACGCCGTGGTGCGATGCGGTAGTTGATGCGTCGGCCACAGGCGCGTTCGAAGGCCGCGATCATCTCCAGTACCGAATAGCCTCTGCCGGTGCCCAGGTTGTAGGCACGCACCCCGGCTTGCGGCCGGCGTGCCAGTGCAGCCAGGTGTCCCAGCGCGAGGTCGACCACGTGGATGTAGTCGCGCACGCCGGTGCCGT
>DAOLKH010000469.1:0-1749 GCA_035331685.1 Pseudomonadales bacterium | reverse complement strand
ATCGGTGGAGCACTGCGTCGAGCGCTTCGGCGGGCTCGACTGCGCGTTCAACAATGCCGGCATCTGCCCACCTGCCGGTCCGTTCCACGAACTCGACGGTGCCGAATGGGAGCGTGTGATCGCGGTCGACCTGTCGGCGGTGTTCTACTGCATGAAGCACCAGATCCGCCATATGCTCGGCCACGGGGGTGGCGCGATCGTGAACACATCCTCGGGCGCCGGCGTCACCCCGGCACCGTTCCTGCCGCACTACACCGCGGCCAAGCACGGCGTGCTCGGGCTGACGCGGGTGGCCGCGCGCGAGTACGCCCGCCAGCAGATACGCGTGAACGCGATCTGCCCCGGCGTGACCGACACGCCGATGATGCGCGCGAGCATCGACGCACGCCCCGATCTCGAACCGGTGCTGCTGTCGACGCTGCCGGCCGGACGCATGGGCAGTTCGGAAGAAATCGCACGTGCGGCGCTGTGGCTGTGCTCGGACGCGGCGTCGTACGTCTCGGGCGTGGCGCTCGCGGTGGACGGCGCCAGCATCTGCCACTGAACCTGCGACAGTTCAACCCGGGCGGGCTGCCGCGCGCCCGGCTCGCCGGCCGAAGAAGGTGGCATCACCGATCGACATGCCGCTTGCGTAGCCCTCGCCGCTGCGCGGCAAGCCGGCACTGCTGCGCCCTGCCGCGTAGAGTCCCGGGATCGGCTTGCGGGTCGGCGTCAGCACTTCACCATCGACCGTGGTATCGAGGCCACCGAGCGTGAACGACGGATAGAAGACGCCGCTGCCGATCGAGAAATCGAGCAGTGCGAACGGCGGCTGGTCGAGCGGACGCAGGTAGTCACGGCTCTTGTGGAACAGCGGATCCTCGCCGGCACGCGCGAAGCGGTTGTAGGTCTGCAGCGTCACACTCAGCGTTCCCTCGGGGAAACCCGCCTCGCGTTCCAGCTCCTCGAAGCTTTCGGCGACGTGCAGCACGCTGGCTGCGGCATACAGCGGCGGCTCGGTATAGATGCCGCTGTCGACGACCATATAGGCCTTGCGGTTGCTCTGGTTCAGGCAGTGATGCCCACCGCGCGCGTGGTAGCAGTCCTCGTTCACGAAACGCTGCCCCTGCTCGTTCACGAACACGCCCTTGCAGAACTCGCCCGATGGATACCACACCACCGACACGAAACCCTCATGCATGTTGATGGCCGCACCACCGGCACCCATGCCCATCAGGATGCCGGCACCGGTATCGCCCGGGCTGCCGATCGGGTCGGCGTCCCGCAGTCGCGGCGCGTAGCGCGCGATCATTTCACGGTTCATCACGAAGCCACCGCAGCACAGCACCACACCACGGCGCGCACGCCAGGCACGCATGACTCCGTCCTGACGGCACAGCGCACCGACGATGCGCCCGTGCTCACGCACCAGCGTGAGCGCACGCGTATCCACGTGCACACGGATCGCACGGCGCTCCACCGCCGCGCGCAGGGTGGCCATCAGCGTCGCGCCGCCCTCCTCCCAGTGTGCGTGCGGCTTGTGTGCCCGCGGTGCCGGGCGCGCCGCAAGCGACTCCCTGTGGCCACGCTCGTTGCCCGACCAGGTCAGCGTCTGGTATTCGGGCGTGTTCGTGTGCTTGCCGCCGTAGTACTGATTGTTGAACTGCACGCCCTGCGCGACCAGCCAGTGGTAGTGCTCCAGGCTGCCGTGTGCGTAGAGATGCGCCTTCTGCGGATCGACGTTCGCGCCGGCGGCTGCCAGCAGATAGG
>DAOLKH010000468.1:0-1770 GCA_035331685.1 Pseudomonadales bacterium | reverse complement strand
CTGATACGCTCACAACATTGTTTGCCGGCGAGCAGGGAAAAATGGGGTCTGCCGGCGTAATGCCGGGTAACGGATTACCCGAAGCGTCCGAACCCCATGCATAACAGATCTCGGAAGGAATCAGTGTGCCATCGAGCGCACCCTGGCACGTGGACGCAGCCTCCAGTCGCGCACCCGACGACCGGACGTGACGATCATCGCCGCCGCTCCGTCGGCGATCTGGGATGAGGTACCCGCCGTGACGGTGCCGTTGCGCGGATCGAAGGCAGGCGGCAGTGCGGCCAGCCCCTCGACCGTGGTATCACGGCGAATCGTCGTATCGGCGGCAACGAGGATGCTGCACCCGTCTTCGTCGTGCCCACGGCGTGCCACGATTTCGCGTGCCCAGCGCCCTTCATCCTGCGCCTTCGCTGCCAGCCGGTGCGAGCGCTCGCCGTACGCATCCTGCTCCACACGCGTGATGCCGTGCAGCATCGCCAGCCCCTCGGCAGCGACACCCATCAACCCGGCGGCCTTCGCCACATGCTTGCTGAGACGCGGATTCGGGTCGACCCCCTTGTCCATCGGCAGATGCCCCATATGCTCGACACCGCCGACCACGAACACATCACCGCAGTCGGCCGCTATCGCCTGGGCAGCGATATGCAACGCCGACATCGAGGAACCGCAGAGACGCGAGATCGTCTGCGCGCCCGCAGAGTGCGGAATCACGGTCAGCAGCGACATCATGCGTGCGATGTTCCAGCCCTGCTCCCCGGTCTGGTTCGCACAGCCCCAGATCACGTCTTCGATGGCCTGCGGATCCACCCCGGGGTTGCGTGCCAGCAGTGCATCGACCAGGTCTGCCGACAGATCCTCGGCACGCACATGACGGAACACACCGTTCTTCGAACGCCCCATCGGGGTACGCGCACAGTCGATGATCAGCGCATCGTCATCCTTGTAGCTCATGCGACACCTCCGCCGGATCGGCTCAGGAATGAAAGCGCTGCCCGTCGCGTGCACGTCTGCGCAGCGATTCCGGCACGGCATAGACTGGCCCGATTCCGGCATGACGATCCGCGATGGCACAGAATGCCTCGAGCCCCATATGATCGACGTAGCGCAGCGCACCACCACGGAACAGCGGGAAACCGATCCCCAGCACCAGCGCCATGTCGGCCTCGCCTGCGCTGTCGACGATGCTCTCGTCGAGACAGCGCACCAGTTCGTTGCACATCGGTACCATCATGCGCTCGACGATCTCCTGTTCACTGAACTCGCGCGGCACGCCACACACCGGCGCCAGCAGTGCCTGCACGCCGGGATCGAACTGCGGTGCAACCCGGCCAGCGCGATCCTGCTCGTAGCGATAGAAGCCTGCGCCGCTCTTCTGGCCAAAACGTCCGGCCTCGAACAGCACATCGAGCGCGGTGCGGAATCCGGGCGTCATGCGTGCGGGGAAACCGGCTGCCATCACTGCCGCGGCATGCTGCGCCACATCGATGCCGACCACGTCGAGCAGATGCGCCGGCCCCATCGGCCAGCCGAACTTCTGCATCGCACGGTCCACTGCACGGAAATCGGCACCATCACGCAACAACGCGTTGAAGGCGCCGAAGTACGGAAACAGCACCCGATTGACCAGAAAGCCCGGGCAGTCACGCACCACGATGGGCGTCTTCCTCAACTGCCGTGCATACCTCACCGTGGTCGCGATTGCAGCGTCCGAACTCTGCTCGCCGCGGATCACCTCGACCAGCGGCATGCGGTGCGCCGGGTTGAAGAAAT
>DAOLKH010000467.1:0-1773 GCA_035331685.1 Pseudomonadales bacterium | reverse complement strand
GGAGGATGATGAGGATGGTGATGCTGCCATGCGCGGTGGCGACGACCACGACGGGAGCATCGATCGACTCGCCCCGGCCGAGTTCGACGCTCCAGTGTCCCGCCGTGTTGTCGAGGCGCGTTGCCTGGCAGCCGAAGCGCGTTTCGATCAGTGGGTGATCGAGCAGCCGTGCACGCGCTGCCTGCGGTACCAGCCAGCCGCTGCCGGGGAGGTGGATCGCTTGCTGTCCGAGCGTGATGCCGGCGATCGCAGAGGCTTCGCGGGCGTCGACGAAGCGCGCCAGCTCGGGAAGTGCGGCGTAGCGTTCGCGCAGAGACACGAATTCGCTGTCTTCGTCGCTGCGCAGTTGCAGCAGACCGCAGCGTGCGTACTCGTTGCTCTCGGCGCCGAACAGGGCGGCGTAGAAACGCAGGGCATGCAGGTAACTGTGCAGCGTGAATTCGCCGTGCGGTGTGTCGTTGACCGGCAGTTGGGTGAACAGGATGCCCTGCGGGCTGGCGGCTGCGCTGGCGAGTGGTGCCTCGGCAGTCTCGACCACCGTCACCCGCACGCCACGGCGCGCCAGCGCGTTCGCGCAGCAGGCGCCGGCAATGCCTGAACCGATCACGATCGCCTTGCGATGGCGCAGTGCCGGGGTTGCGCACAACTGCCAGGGGGTTTCGCTGGGCGGTTCGGACGGTGTGTGCGCTGCGCCTTCGAAACGACCGGCGAGCATCTCGCGCTTGCGGCCGAACCCGCTCACGCGTTCGATCGCAAAGCCAGCGGCCGTGAGTGCCGTACGCACGGCACTGGCTGCGGTGAAGGTCGCCAGCGTGGTCCCGGCGCGACTCAACGCAGCAACACGGTGCAGGACTGCCGGCGTCCACATCGCCGGATTGCGTGCGGGAGCAAATCCATCGAGAAACCAGGCATCGGCCGGTACCGCCAGTTCGGGATGCTGGCTCGCACCGTATTCGTCGAGCGCCGGTGTGACGTCGCCGATATGGAGCTGCAGGCGCACGCGTCCGCCGGCGAAATCCAGCGTGTGCAGTCCCTCGAGCAGCGGGGGCCACGCCGCGATGAGTTCTTCGGCGAGTCCTGCGAGCTCCGGCCAACGTGCGTTCGCGTGGCGGATCGCCTCGCGTGACAGCGGGTAGGCATCCAGGCTGCGAAAAACCAGCCGTGCCGCTGCGGGCGCAACGCGTTCCCACAATTGCCAGGCAAGCAGGAAATTCAGCCCGGTACCGAAGCCAGTCTCGTTGATGACGAACACACTGCCCGCATGGTCGGGCAACGAACGCCAGCGACTCTCCAGTGCGTTGTGCCGGAGAAACACGTGGCGAGCCTCGGCGCAGCCGTCATCACGACTGTAGTAGACGTCGCCGAATTCGCGTGACCAGGGGGTGCCGTCGGGCAGCCAGTCGGGTTCTGCGGCTCCGGTCGATGCGGTCGGCGCGGTCTCGTCATTCACTCTGGATCGGCTCCGGGCCCGATCGGATCAGACGAATTCCGGCCCGAACATCTGCGAAACCATATCCGAGAGTGCTGGATTGCGCCGCAGTTCGTTGCCGCCATCCACTGCAAAGCTCTGTCCGGTCATCCAGGCCGATTCTGGCCCCGCCAGAAAGCGGATCGCGGGCGCGATGTCTTCCGGTTCGCCCAACCTGCCGAGCGGCATCTGCTCGATGATGCCCTGGACCACGGCCGGGATGTCGAACATGCCGCTGGTGCCGGCGCTGCGGGTCATGCCCGGACGGACGGCGTTGACGCGGATTCCGCGCGAACCCAGTTCGT
>DAOLKH010000466.1:0-1777 GCA_035331685.1 Pseudomonadales bacterium | reverse complement strand
GAGGTCGGCACCTTCACCGGCTACAGCGCGCTCTGCATCGCGCGCGGGCTGCCGGACGACGGACGACTGCTGTGCTGCGACATCGACCCGGTGCACACCGCGAGCGCGCGCAGGTTCTGGGATGAATCGGGCGTGGGCGAACGCATCGAACTGCGGGTCGGCCCGGCGCTCGAAACGCTGCGCGCACTGCCCGCAGGCGAGCACTTCGATCTGGGATTCATCGACGCCGACAAGACCGGTTACCACGCCTATTACGAGGAAGTGCTGGCGCGCCTGCGCCCGAACGGACTGATCCTGTTCGACAATGTGCTGTACCAGTGGTCGGGCCAGATCACGCGGGAAGACGCCACCGACGAAAACACCGTCGCGCTGCGGACACTGAACGCAAAGCTTGCGCGCGACCCGCGCGTCGAAGTGGTGATGCTCGCGGTCGGCGACGGCCTCACGATCGCGCGCAAGCGGCGAGTGGGCGAAGCCGACACCACGAAGACCGGATGAATTCCCGCGCCGGTCTTCCGGCGACGCGCCGATCCATCGCGCTGATCGTCACACTGGCGATTGCCGCCATTGCGATCGTGGTCGCGGGTGACGAGTTGTCGCGCCATCTCGCGGCGATCGACACGTGGATGCAAGGCTCTGGCCCGTTCGGCATCGTGCTGTTCGTGACCGCGTACGTGGTAGTGACCTCGGTCCTGATCCCCGAAAGCCTGCTTGCCGCCACGGCAGGAGCCCTGTTCGGATTCTGGTGGGGACTCGGCGCATCCCTGATCGCCGGCATAGTGGCGGCCGCCCTGCAATACGGCGTCGGCAACCACTGGCTTCGCGCTCCGTTGCTGCGCTTCACCGCTCGCCGACCCACCTGGCAGTCGGTGCAGGGCGCGATGACGAAGGACGCAAGGCGGCTGCAATGGCTGCTCAGGCTGGCACCGTTCAATCCCGCGCCGATCAGCTACCTGTCGGGCGCGTCCGGCGTGCGCTTCGGCAGCTTTCTGCTCGCCTGCTCCGCGCTGACGCCGCACGTCGCGCTCGAAGTCTGGGGCGGCCATGCGGCCCGCCACTTCATCGATGCGTCCCGCTCATCCACAGGCACGCACTACCTGCACGACGCGCTGCTGATCGGTGGATTCGTCGCAGCACTGGTGGTCCTGCACCAGGTATCCCGTACGGCACGGCAGGCAATAGCCGATGCAGTGCATGAACCCGGTGCTGCAGAACACAAGTCGTCTTATGATGCCCACAATCCGGCTCCAGCTCGGAGTACCCGATCATGAGCATGTCTGCCTGCGATGCACTGGTGCTGTTCGGCGCTTCGGGAGATCTGGCCGAGCGCAAGATCTTTCCGGCGCTGCAGGCATTGATTCGCCGCAACAGCCTCGACGTACCGGTAATCGGCGTCGGCTTCTCCGGCTGGAGCGTCGAGCAGTTGCGCGAGCGCGTGCAGCACAGCCTGCAGACGCACGGCGACGGCATCGACGCCGCTGCAACGCGCCTGCTCGGTCTGTTGAGCTACGTCGACGGCGACTATCGCGAAGCGGCCACCCACCGCAGCCTGCGCAGCGCGCTCGACGGCGCGCAGCATCCGCTACATTACCTCGCGGTGCCGCCGAGCCTGTTTCCGACCGTGGTCGGCGGCCTCGGCTCCATGGCCGGGCAGATCCTGTCGGCCATCGTTTTTACTTTCCTGCCGGAGAAGTTGCAGGTCTTCGCCCAGTACCAGTTCATCGTCTACGGCTTGATCCTGGCCTTCTCGCTGATCCTGCTGCCGCGCGGCCTGGCC
>DAOLKH010000465.1:0-1780 GCA_035331685.1 Pseudomonadales bacterium | reverse complement strand
GGCTGCGGCTGGCTCCCCACGCGGCCCCACGAACCACAGCCGGTGAGCGCGAGGGTCCCTCGCTGCTGCCGAAATACCCCGGCCTGCATACGCACCGGCGTGCACTGGAGGCCGGCGATCGCGAACACGGCGCGACCGTGCACTTCGTGAGTGCGGATCTCGACGGTGGCCCGGCGATCGTGCAGGCCCGTGTGCCCGTGCTGCCGGAAGACGACGAATCAACGCTCGCCGCGCGCGTGCTCGAGCGCGAACACCTGATCTATCCGCTTGCCGCACGCCTGTTCGCCTCAGGCCGCCTGCGGCTGCACGAGGGCCGGGCCGAACTCGACGAGACGGCGCTGCCCGCGCATGGCATGGCGTTCGGGCAGCAGGCAGGCACCGAATCCAACCCACGCCGGTAGGGCAGCGAATGGCTCGCCTCAGGCGCGCGGCAGCGTAACGCCGGTCTGGCCCTGGTACTTGCCGCCACGGTCACGGTACGAGGTCTCGCAGACCTCGTCGCTCTCGAAGAACAGCATCTGCGCCACACCCTCGTACGCGTAGATCTTCGCCGGCAGGTTCGTGGTGTTCGAGAACTCGAGCGTCACATGCCCTTCCCACTCGGGCTCGAGCGGCGTGACGTTGACGATGATGCCGCAGCGCGCGTAGGTCGACTTGCCGAGGCAGATCGTCAGCACGCTGCGCGGGATCCGGAAGTACTCGACCGTTCGCGCCAGCGCGAACGAGTTCGGCGGGATGATGCAACTGTCAGCCTTCACGTCGACGAAACTGCGCGGATCGAAGTTCTTCGGATCGACCGTCGCCGAATACACGTTCGTGAAGATCTTGAACTCGTCGGAGCAGCGCACATCGTAGCCGTAGCTCGAGGTGCCGAAGGAGATCACCTTGCCCGCCTGCGTGTGGCGCACCTGATCGGGCTCGAAGGGCTCGATCATCCCGTGCTCGCGCGCCATGCGGCGTATCCACCTGTCCGCCTTGATCGTCATCGTCGTTACTGCCGCTTCAGTCGTTGGTTACCTGGATATCCGGTGCGGCACGTACGCTCGATACGTTGCGCCGGTGCAGCGTGAGCGCCATGCGGCGCGCACAGTCGAGATAGAGCGCTGCGAGCGGTCCGTCCGGATCTGCAGCCACGGTCGGCTTGCCGCCGTCAGCCTGTTCACGGATGCGGATATCGAGCGGCAGCGCACCGAGCAGCGGCACCGCGTATTCGCGTGCAATGCGCTCGCCACCGCCGGCGCCGAACAGATGTTCCGCATGACCGCACTGGCTGCACACATGAACCGCCATGTTCTCGACCACACCGAGCACCGGAATGTCGACCTTGGTGAACATTTCGATGCCCTTGCGACAGTCGAGCAGCGCGATGTCCTGCGGCGTGGTGACGATCACCGCTCCGCTCACCGGCACCTTCTGCGCCAGCGTGAGCTGGATATCGCCGGTGCCGGGCGGCATGTCGACGACGAGGTAGTCGAGGTTGCGCCACAGCGTCTGCGTAAGCATCTGCTGCAGTGCGCTGCTCGCCATCGGTCCGCGCCACACCATCGCGGTCTTCTCGGTGACCAGATAGCCCATCGACATCGTCTGCAGCCCGTATGCCTCGATCGGCACCAGGAAACGCTCGTCGCGCCCCTCCGGACGCTGATGCTCGGGAATGCCAAGCATGATCTGCTGGCTCGGGCCGTAGACGTCGGCGTCGAGCAGACCCACACGCGCGCCTTCGTGCGCGAGCGCCAGCGCCAGGTTCACCGCCGTGGTGGTCTTGCCGACTCCGCCCTTG
>DAOLKH010000464.1:0-1791 GCA_035331685.1 Pseudomonadales bacterium | reverse complement strand
CTGTGCAATATCGCCGGTGCGTGCCGTGCCGATCACTTCCTCGAGATGCGACTGAGCGACTGGGACCGCCTCTTTGCGATCAACGTACGCAGTCTGGCGGTGATCTGTCAGGCAGCACTGCCGCATCTGATCACAAGCCACGGCAATATCGTCAACATGGCGTCGGCCTCGGGACTGTGCGGCGCGCCGTACTTCATCGCCTATGCGGCATCCAAGGCTGCCGTGGTCTCGCTGACCACGAGCCTGGCGGTGGAGTTCAACTCGCGCGGTGTGCGCGTGAACTCGGTCTGCCCCGGAAGCGTGAACACATCGCTGCCGGGGACGTACAGCATTCCGTCCGATATCGACATGAAAGCGCTGCAACGGGTGTTTCCGATGACACAGCCCGATGCCGAGCCGCACGAGATCGCCGCAGCGGTGGCGTATCTGGCAAGCGACGAGGCACGGTTCGTGACCGGAGTGGCGTTCAGCATCGACGGTGGACAGCATTGCTGAGCAACGGCTACGGAGGAGCAGAACAATGGCAACGATGAAGGCAGCGGTATTCGGCGGTGTTGGCGACGTGACGATGCGTGCGGACGTTGCGCGTCCTGCAGCAGGTGCGGGCGAGGTGCTGATCCAGGTGGCCGCGTGCGGTATCTGTGGCAGCGATCTGCACATCTACCGGGTGGATTCGCGTTCCGCGCGCGATATGTACGTCGGCACGCTGCGTGTCGACGCCGACGGGCGGATGATCATCGGACACGAGTTCGCCGGTGTGATCGCCGAGGTCGGGACCGGCGTCGAGGGATACGCCGTCGGTGATCGGGTGGTCGGCGTTACCGGTGGCGGTGCAATGGCCGAATTCGTGCCGGTGCCGGCGAACCCGTTCCAGTTGGCACACATTCCCGACGGGGTGTCGTTCGAGGAGGCCGCAACCACCGAGCCGCTGGCCGACAGCCTGCAACTGGTGCGCAAGGCGGCGGTCGCGCCAGGGGAGAATGTCGTCGTCTTTGGCGTGGGCACTATCGGGCTCGGGGTGGTGCAGGCGTTGCGTGCCCTGGTTCCGGATATCGGTCACATCATTGCGGTCGATGTATCGGCGTCCCGGCTGGCAATGGCACTGGAGGTCGGTGCGAGCGATGCAATCAACGCCGCGAACGAGGACGTGGTCGCTGCAGCCGGACGGATCTGCGGCACGATACCGGTGCCGTTCCCGCCGATGACCCCGCCCGACGTTGCGGTGGTGATCGACTGTGCCGGTTATATCCGTCACATGAAGGGTCCGCCGCCGTTGCAGACCGCGCTCGATCTGCTGCGCCCCTGGGGTGGGCGGATCGTATGCTTCGGTGCCTTCGAGGACGAGGTGACGCTGAACCTGACCGACCTGATCCACAAGCAGCCGTTGATCATGGGCTCGCTTGGCTACCAGGCGGAGGAACTCGTGCAGGCTCTGGAGTTGATGAAAAATCGAAAAATAGATCGCAACAAACTGATTTCAGACCGTTTTCCAATAGAAGACGTCGCTGAAGCCTTCGTCACGCAGGGTAATGGTCGGGCGATCAAGGTGATGGTTCATCCCTGAGCATTGCAGGACGATGACCCTGCAGGGCGTTGTACGTCACGGCCCCATGCCGGGAATCGATGCATGAGAATCATCACGTTCAATGCGAACGGTATCCGTTCGGCAGCCACCAAAGGGTTCTTTGGCTGGCTCCAGGCGCAGGACGCGGACATCGTCTGCGTGCAGGAAACGCGTGCGCGCATCGACCAGTTGAACGACGGACATTTCTTTCCGGCTGGCCACGATTG
>DAOLKH010000463.1:0-1795 GCA_035331685.1 Pseudomonadales bacterium | reverse complement strand
GGAGTCTGGCCGGGTGTGGGCGGCGGGCCTGGTGATTCGCGACCTGCCGCTGCTGGCCAGCAACTTCCGCTGTGAACAGACGCTTTCCGACTACCTGACCGAGCGCGGTGTGGTGGGCATTGCCGACATCGACACGCGCCGGCTCACCCGCGTTCTGCGCGAGAGCGGTGCACAGAGCGGCTGCATCATGGCGGGCGAGGTCGACGAGGCGCAGGCACTGGCTACCGCGCGAGCGTTTCCGGGCCTGCAGGGCATGGATCTCGCGAAGGTAGTGAGTACTGACAAGGCCTACGTGTGGAACGAGGGTTCGTGGGAGCTGGGGCACGGCCACCAGGCCGCACCGCCGGCACGCTTCAAGGTGGTGGCCTACGACTACGGCGTGAAGCGCAACATCCTGCGCACGCTGGTGGACCATGGCTGTGCGCTGACGGTGGTGCCTGCCGAAACTCCCGCCGCCGAGGTGCTGGCGATGCAGCCCGACGGGGTGTTCCTCTCGAACGGCCCCGGTGACCCGGAGCCTTGCGACTACGCGATCCGCGCGATCCGCACGATCCTCGCTGCCGGCATCCCGGTGTTCGGCATCTGCCTGGGCCACCAGTTGCTGGCGCTCGCGAGCGGTGCACGCACCGTGAAGATGAAGTTCGGCCACCACGGCGCGAACCATCCGGTGCTGGATATGGCGCGTGGCACGGTGATGATCACCAGCCAGAACCACGGCTTTGCTGCCGACGAGGCCACGCTGCCGCCCACGCTGCACGCCACGCACCGTTCGCTGTTCGACGGCTCGCTGCAGGGCATCGCGCGTAACGACTGTCCGGCGTTCAGCTTCCAGGGGCATCCGGAAGCCAAGCCCGGACCGCACGATGCGAGCGGGCTGTTCGCGCATTTCGTGGAGTTGATGCTGGCGCGCCGTGGCGCGTGAGTCCGTGACGCCGCGAGGCGTTCTGTGTTGAATCCGATCCGGAACAGAGCATGCCAAAACGCACCGACATCCATTCGATCCTGATCATCGGCGCCGGTCCCATCGTGATCGGGCAGGCCTGCGAGTTCGACTACTCGGGTGCGCAGGCCTGCAAGGCGCTGCGCGAGGAAGGCTATCGCGTCGTGCTGGTGAACTCGAACCCGGCGACGATCATGACCGACCCGTCGATGGCCGACGCCACCTACATCGAGCCGGTGAACTGGCGCACGGTCGCGAGCATCATCGAACGCGAGCGCCCCGACGCGCTGCTGCCGACCATGGGCGGGCAGACCGCGCTGAACTGCGCGCTCGATCTCGCGCGCGAGGGTGTCCTCGAGAAATACGGCGTGACGCTGATCGGCGCCACGCGCGAGGCGATCGACAAGGCCGAGGACCGCCAGAAGTTCGATCGCGCGATGAAGGCGATCGGGCTCGAAACGCCGCGCAATGCCCTTGTGCACAGCATGGAAGAGGCGCTGCAGGTGGTCGACAGTGTCGGCTTTCCGTGCATCATCCGCCCCTCGTTCACGATGGGCGGCTCGGGTGGCGGCATCGCGTACAACCGCGAGGAATTCGAGGAGATCTGCGAGCGCGGCCTGGCGCTGTCGCCGACGCACGAACTGCTGATCGACGAGTCGCTGATCGGCTGGAAGGAGTTCGAGATGGAGGTCGTGCGCGATCGCGCCGACAACTGCATCATCATCTGCTCGATCGAGAACTTCGACGCGATGGGCGTGCATACCGGTGACTCGATCACGGTGGCGCCGGCGCAGACGCTGACCGACAAGGAATACCAGATCATGCGCAACGCCTCGATCGCGGTGCTGCGCGAGA
>DAOLKH010000462.1:0-1797 GCA_035331685.1 Pseudomonadales bacterium | reverse complement strand
GATCTCCTCGGCGTCGGCGTGCGCCGACAGCGCGTCGAGATTGTGGATCTCCGCGCGCACCGGCAGCCAGGCACCGTGGATCTTGATGCGCTCGGTGCCACCGACCAGCGCGGCGCCACGCGTACCCGGCGCCTGGAAACCGGCAAACACCACACTGTTGCGGTGATCTCCCACCAGCGCCTTCAGGTGATGCAGGACACGACCACCGACGGCCATTCCACTCGCCGAGATGATCACGCTCGGATACTTCTGGCGCGACAGTGCCTGCGATTCCTCGACCGTGCGCACATACGTCGTGGTGGCATCGATCAGCTCGCAATCGTCGTCACTCAGACGATGCTCGCGATGGAAGCGGCAGAAGATCGCGGTCGCGCGGATCGCCATCGGGCTGTTCAGGTAGATCGGCACGTCGGGAATCGCGCGGCGCGCGCGCAGGCGTTGCAGCAGATACAGCAGCAATTGCGCACGACCGACCGCGAACGCCGGCACCAGCACGATTCCGCCGCGCCCCACGGTGCGCTCGATGATGTCACCGAGCACGCGCTCGGCGTCGATCGGCGGATGGCGGCGATCCCCATACGTCGACTCGACGACCAGATAGTCCGCAGGCAGCAGCGGCTCGGGCGGGAACATGATCGGATCGTGATAGCGTCCGAGGTCGCCGCTGAACACCAGCGTGCGGGTGCCATCGTTCATGCGTACGCTGCTCGCGCCGAGAATATGACCGGACGGGCGCATCGTCACATCGATGCCCTTGGCCACCGGATGCACATCCCCCCAGCCGATCTCCCGAAACTGGCGCAGCACGTTTTCCGCATCCTGCTGCGTGAACAGCGGCTCGGCAGGATCGTGCTTGCTGAACTTCTTGCGGTTCGCGTAGTGCGCGTCCTCCTCCTGCAGGAAGCCTGCATCGGGCAGCAACACGCGGCACAGCGCGTGCGTGGCCGGCGTGCAGTAGACGGGTCCACGGTAGCCGTGACGGTACAGCGCCGGCAGAAAGCCACTGTGGTCTATATGCGCGTGCGACAGCACCACGGCGTCGATGTCATTCGCCTCGACCGGCAGGGGCTGCCAATTGCGCTCGCGCAGGTTCTTCACCCCCTGGAACAACCCGCAATCGACCAGCACGCGCGAACCGTTGGCGCTCACGAGGTATTTGGAACCGGTCACCGTCTGCGTCGCGCCAAGAAACTGCAGCTTCATGTCATCCTCTCCCCGTTCCGTCCATCCACGCAGTCTATTGCCTGCGTGCCTGCACCGCATACGGAGCGCTGCGCTGACCGATCGCCGTGTCGGCTAAGATGGCAGCCGAACAACGAAGCACGAGCCACGTGTGGAACACAATTTCCTCTATCTGCGCCGCCTCGGGATCGATACCTACCAGGAGCCCGTGGTCTACATGCGCACCGACTGCGACATCTCCCGTGCCGAGGGCTTCAGCAGCCAGAACCGCGTGCGTGTGAGCTGCGGCGAGCGACACATCGTCGCCACCGTACACATGGTGAGCTCCGATCTGCTGCACCACGACGAAGCCGGACTGTCCGAAGCCGCGTGGAACCTGCTCGGTGCTACCGAGCGCGAGATGGCCCGCTTCAGCCACCCGTCGCCGGTAGAGTCGATGAGCTTCGTGCGCGGCAAGCTCTACGGCAATCGCTTCAGCCAGGCAGCCGCCGATGCGATCATCGCCGATATCCGCGACGGCAACTACTCGGACATCCAGCTCGCAGCCTACGTGGCAGCCTGCGCCGACCGCCTGCTCGACAGCTACGACGCCGAGCGGCGGCCCGTGGCGCGCGC
>DAOLKH010000461.1:0-1807 GCA_035331685.1 Pseudomonadales bacterium | reverse complement strand
ATACACACTATCCGCGGATGTGGCTGTTCGTGTTCGCGATCGCGCTGCACAACCTGCCCGAAGGCATGGCGATCGGCGTGGCATTCTCGCAGGGCAGCCTGCAGACGGGCTTGCCACTCGCGGTTGCGATCGCACTGCAGGATATTCCCGAGGGACTCGCGGTGGCGCTTGCTCTGCGCAGTGTCGGCCTGCGCCCGGCACGCGCGGTGATGCTGGCGGCGCTGAGCGGCGTGCCCGAACCGCTGGGCGCGCTGGTCGGCCTGGGCCTGGCGAGCGGTTTTCCGCTCGCCTACCCGATCGGAATGGGCCTTGCTGCCGGTGCGATGCTGTTCGTGATCTCACACGAAGTGATTCCCGAAACCCACCGCAATGGCCACCAGACCCCGGCCACACTCGGGCTGATGGCGGGCTTCGCCGTCATGATGGTGCTCGACACCACCCTGGGCTGAAGCTGCAACGACCGTCGCACTGCAGCAGGCCCTGCGCGCTCACTCGAACGGCACAGGGCGCGGAGTCGCGTCCTCCGACGGCGGCAGGATCGGCAACAGCAGGCGTGGCTGCTCGCCGGTCAACGTCTTCAGGAACGCCACGATGCTCGCATTCTCCGTCGCGTTGAACGTACGCCCCAGTTGCAGCCGCCCCATGATATCGACCGCCTCGCCGAGCGTATTCGCGGCACCGTCATGGAAGTACGGGTAGGTCAGTTCGACGTTGCGCAGGGTCGGCACCTTGAAACTGAAGCGATCGGAGTCCTTGCCGGTGACTGCAGAACGCCCTTCGGCATCCACCGCCGCCTTGTACGGCGCGACGACGCCCATCTTCTGGAACGAATTGCCGCCGACCGCCTCGCCGTTATGGCAGGCGATGCAGCCGCTTTCCTTGAACAGCCTGTAGCCAGCCAGTTCCTGCTCGCTGAGCGCGTTCGCATCGCCCAGCAGCCACTGGTCGAAGCGTGAATCCGGGGTGACCAGCGTCTTCTCGAACTCGGCGATCGCCTGCGTCACCTCGTCGATCGTGATCTTGTCGGTGCCGAAAACCTGCTTGAATTCACGTACATAGCCAGGAATCGACGCCAATACGCTGACGGTGAGCTGGTGTGTGAACGCCATCTCCTTGGGGTTGGCGATCGGGCCACCCGCCTGTTCCTTGAGATCCGCTGCACGCCCGTCCCAGAACTGTGCGAGGTTCAGGCTCGAGTTCAGCACGGTCGGCGCGTTGATCGGCCCACGCTGCCAGTTATGCCCGATCGAGGTCGGAATATTGTCGGTCCCGCCCATCGACAGGTTGTGGCAGGAGTTGCAGGAAATGAACCCCGAACGCGACAGACGCGGGTCGAAGTACAGCTTCTTGCCGAGTTCGCTCAGCCCCAGATCGATATTGCGCGCCGGCTTGACCGGCTGGATGGGCTCGCTGGCGTAGCTGACTCCCTGCGCAAGCATCGCGCAGAACAGCGCGACACCCGCTGCGATTTTCGAATGCTTCATGCTGTCGTCTCCTCGTGGCTTGATCATCTGACTGCGATTGTCCACATCGGGAGCCGACAATGCCAGCGCCGCAGGAGCCTTTGCGACGGCATCTTCAGCCGCGTTGCCACGGGATGATCGCGGCCACGCCGTCCTCGTCGATCACGCGCATGCGCACCCCGTACACGGGCTCCAGTATCGCTGGCTGCAGCACCTCGCGCGCTGCACCGCAAGCGATCACTGCGCCGTGGTGAAGCAGCAGCACCCGATCACAGAAGCGTGCCGCCAGGCTCAGATCGTGCAGCACCACCGCAACGGCGGTACCACGCACAGCCCGTTCGGCG
>DAOLKH010000460.1:0-1810 GCA_035331685.1 Pseudomonadales bacterium | reverse complement strand
CTGGCAGTGCTCGACCTCGACAATTTCGGCCCGGTCAACAAGATGCATGGGGTAATCGCCGGTGACGAGGTGCTGCGCGATTTCGCCGCCACGCTGCGCGACCAGGTACGCAGCATCGACATGGTCGCGCGCTACGGCGGCGAGGAGTTCGTGGTCGTGATGCCGGACTGCTCCGCAGCCGCGGCGCTGCAGTTGCTGGAGCGCGTACGCGTGCGCCTCGAGGCAACCCCGCTCAGTTCGCGGCGCATCGCGATCAGCTTCAGCGCCGGTGTGGCGGAGCTTGCGCCCGACGATCACGACACCGCGAACATGCTGCACCGCGCGGATGCGGCGCTGCGCAAGGCCAAGGCCGCAGGGAAGAACCGGGTGGAACGCGGTTGAACGCGATCCGCCAGCCAGGCGTCGACGCCTCGCCCGTCTCGATCACCGCGATCCTGTCCCTGGCGCTGCCATCGAGCGCGGTGTTCCTGGTCGGAACGCTGGTCGCGGTGATGATGATCCGCTTCGCTGCGGGCCTCGGCGCGGATGCGGTCGCCGCAGTGAGCGCGGGGACGCGCCTCTACAACGTGTTCTTCGCTGTTGCGACCGGGATCAACGCCGGGGCGCTGGCGCTGATCGCCAACGCGTGGGGCGGCGGCCTGCGCGAAGAGGCCGAACAGTATTTCGTGGTGTCGCTGCTGATCGCGCTGCTGCTCGGTGCGGCGGTCACGCTGCTGACCTGGATCGGCGCCGACTGGCTGATCGGGCGCTTCGGACTCGACCCCGGCGCGCACGCCAGTGCGGTGAGCTTCATCTGCTGGCTATCACTGTTCTATCCACTGATCGGCACCTCGCTGGTCTTCGGGTCCGGGCTGCGCGCGGCCGGCGACGCGCACACGCCGATGTTCGTTGCATTGCTGGTCAACCTGGCGTCCGCACTGCTCGCGTGGCGCTGGAGCATCGACCCACCGTTCGGTCACGCCCCCCATGTGCGCTTCATCGCGCTCGGCATGGGGCTGGGCAACACTGCCGGCTTCGTGCTCACGATCCTGTGGTGGCGCAGCGGGCGGCTACGGCTCGCGATCGCGCACCCGGATCGCCGCTACCGCGAACGCCTGCGCGCGCTGTGGCAGATCGGGTATCCGGCAGCGGTCGAACAGGGGCTGCTGCAGATCGGCCTGATCGCGTTCCTGTGGGTGGTCGCGCATTACGGTACGGCCGCGTTTGCCGCCTACGGCAGCAGCGTGAGCCTGATGTCACTCGCGATGGTGGTCGGCTTCGGATTTGCCATCGCCGTTTCGGTACTGGTTGCACAGCAACTCGGCGCCGGATCACCCGCGAACGCCCGCCGGGTCGCACTGCGCGCGCTGGGCGTGACGATCGCGATGCTGAGCGTACCCGGACTGCTGCTGGCGTGGTACGCACATCCGGTTGCGCTGTGGCTGACCGGCGATGCAGCGATCGCTGACCACATGGTACCGATCATCTACGCGTTCACCGTGACACTGCCGTTGCTCGCCGTCGAATTCTGCATCGGTGGGGCGCTGCGCGGCGCCGGCGACACCCGCTTTCCGGTGTTCAACGTGCTGGTTGGGCTGGTGGTGGTGCGCTTTGGTCTCGCGCTGCTGCTGTGGCAGCTCGATTTTGCGGTCGAGTGGATCTACGCCACGCTGATCGCCGACTACGCAGTGAAATCGGTGTTGTTGATGCGCCGTTTTCGCTCGAGTCGCTGGATCAAGCTGCCTGTCGCAGGCGCAGCTCCAGGCGAATGATGTTGCATCGACCCACCTGTCGAAGGATTTGACAACTCCCCCCCCCCCCCCCCCCCCCC
>DAOLKH010000459.1:0-1824 GCA_035331685.1 Pseudomonadales bacterium | reverse complement strand
GCTCATCGATCAGCGAGTGGTCGAGATCGGCGTAAACGGTCATCGCCAGCGTGCGCGGGATCGGGGTTGCCGTCATCACGAGCTGATGTGGTGCGACGCCGTCGTCGGTCCCCTTGTCGCGCAGCGCAAGACGCTGGTGCACGCCGAAGCGGTGTTGTTCGTCGATGATCACCAGGCCGAGACGGAAAAAGCGTACCTGCTCCTGGAACAGGGCGTGCGTCCCTACCGCGAGGTGGATCGTACCGTCGGCAATCCCGCCGATCGCAGCGCGCCGCGCCTGTGCCGATACTCGCCCGCCGAGCAGCACGCAACGCAGGCCGAGTGGTTCGAGCCAGGCTGAAAAACTGCGCTGATGCTGTTCGGCGAGCAGCTCGGTGGGAGCCATGATCGCTACCTGCCAGCCAGCGCCGATCGTGGTCAGCGCCGCAAGCGCTGCCACCAGCGTCTTGCCGCAGCCGACGTCGCCCTGTACCAGCCGCAGCATCGGGCGGCCACTGACGAGGTCGCTGTGGATCTCCTCGCTGACCCGCATCTGCGCCGCGGTTGGACGGAACGCGAGATTCTCCAGCAGACGCCCGCCGAGCCGTCTGTCATCGCGCAGCACCGGTGCGTCCTGCGTGCGTGCCCGCTGGCGGATCAGCAGCAAGCCGAGCTGGTGTGCGAGCAGCTCTTCGGTGGCCAGTCGCTGCTGGTATGGATGAGTGCCGGCCATGAGCTGCGCGACCGGCGCATCGGGCGGCGGGCGATGCAGGTAGCGCAATGCCGTTGCGAGGGGTACCGCCGCCGTGTGGAAACCCGCGGGAAGCAGCTCGGCAAGGCCGCCATCGTCCAGCATTTGCAAAGCCTGTGACGTAAGCGAGCGCCAACTGCTCTGGTGCAGGCCCTCGGTGCTCGGATAGATCGGCGTGAGGCCGGGCTCGGCACCGGAGTCTGCCTCGTCGGTCAACACCCGATATTCCGGATGGTAGATTTCGATTCCGTTGCGTCCGCGGCGTGCCTCGCCGAAACAGAGCAGGCGTGTGGCGGAATTCAGGTTGCGTTGTTGGGCGGCGCTGAAATGGTAAAAGCGTAGCGTGATCACGCCGCTAGGGTCGCCGAGCAGACACACCAGACTGCGCCGGCGTCCGGACTCGACACGCACTTCGAGCACCCGACCCGCCACGAGCACCTCGATGCCGGGGCGCAAGGCGCCGATCGGGACTATCCGCGTGCGATCCTGGTAGCGCAGCGGCAGGTGGAACAGCACATCGGCAACGCTGCGGATGCCGAGCGTGGCCAGGCGTGCGCCGAGTTGCGGTCCGACTCCGCGCAGCGCGCTGACGGGTACCCGTTCGAGAGTGGGTCTGGCGGGTGCGCGATCCTGAGGCAAGCGACTGGCTGATCCGGTGGTTCAACTGCGGTATGTGATCATAACCGACCTGCAGTTGCGGCGAGTCTGCTGCTCAGGGCTTCAGCGTCATCGTGGCCTCGACCTCGACCCGCGCACCACGCGGCAGCGCAGCGACCTGCACGCAGGCACGTGCCGGGTACGGTTCGCTGAAGTGACGTGCCATGACCGTATTCACGGCACCGAAATCGGCAAGATCGGTCAGGTAGATGTTCACCTTCACGAACTGGTTCAGATCACCACCAGCGGCACATGCGACGGCGGCGAGATTGCGGAATACCTGCTCGGCCTGCGCGGCTGCGTCACCGGGCACCAGCTCCATCGTCGCCGGATCGAGCGGAATCTGTCCCGAGAGCCAGACCGTATCGTTGACCTTCACTGCCTGCGAGTAAGGCCCTATCGCCTGCGGGGCTTCGCTGGAATGGATGACTGCGCGG
>DAOLKH010000458.1:0-1826 GCA_035331685.1 Pseudomonadales bacterium | reverse complement strand
CACCAGGCTCACCTCGGCGATGCGGATGCGATTCAGGAGCGGTCCAGTACGAAGCGCTCGCGGTAGGCGCTGAACAGGTTCACCAGCTCGTCGTGGTCCAGACCGAACTCTTCGAGCGTGTAGTGATGCGCTGCGCGCTGCTCGCGCCGGTTGTTGCCCAGCCACTCCGTGGCCAGCGCCTCGGCTACGGCATCCGTTGGTTCACCCAGCATGCCGAGCACACGGCGCCACTCGGCGAGCGGCGCACGCTGCACGCTGCGGTAGTCGACGTCGATGAAGCGCCCCGCAGCACCGGTATCGCGCGCCCGTGTGAATCGATCCAGCAGTGCTGCCCAGCGCTGCGCCGTGAAGCGCCCGACCGCGACACGGTCCAGCTGCTCGGTTGCGGCACTGTGCAGCGCGGCGACCATGCTGCAGTAGGACGGGACTGTCTCGAGCGGATCGCGGTGCGTCATCACGAAGCGTGCCTCGGGGAACACGGCCGTTGCCGCACCAAGCGCCGCGAGGTGCCCGGGCGTTTTCAATACCCAGCGCTTGCCGCGCCGCGTCTCGTCCTGCCATTGCAGGAAACCGAGTACCGCACGCAGCTCACGATAGGCTGGCGCGAGATCCGCTCCGTCCAGCCAGGCCGAGTAGGATGGAATGTACGCGTAGGCTTCGGGCTGCGTGCCAACGAAGAACTGATCCAGGATCATGATCTCCTCGTCGGCCCCATCCACTTGATACGGATGAATCGTCAGCAAATCCGGCGTGATGCGCAGCATCTCCGCAATCAGGTCTGCGGCCCACTGACGCCGGGCGGCAGGTTGACCACGCATTTCCCCCGGAAAAGGTGCGTAGTTCTGCGCTTCCCAGAAACGAACTGCCGTAAGGCCCGGAGCGGTCGTCAGCAGACGGTGGAACAGCGTGCTGCCGGTGCGTGGCAACCCGACGATGATCGCAGTCACCTCGACCGATTCGCTTGCAATCTCCGGATGAAGCCGCACCGCATCGACCATTCGCAGCCGGTTCACCAGCCCGGTGACGATGCGTTCATGATGAGCAACCACGCCCTCCGCACTGAGTCTTGCCTCGCGGTTCAGCGCCTCGAGCATCACCCCTAGCGGCTGCATGAACCAGGGGGCGCCGAAATCCTCCAACCCCGCTCGCTTGCGTGCATCCGCCAGAAGCTCGTCTGCCTGCAACGAAGACTTGTGTGCACTCATGTTCAGGCCCTCGCCCGGTAGCTCGCCACTGAACCCGAATGCCAGTGACGACACGCAGGAACCCGCGTGCAGTCTAGTGCCTGGCCATCCGTGATGGGATCGCCCAAGCGGGTGAGTGCAGCAGCAATTTTCCGATTGCCGGACATTGCCCGACAAAAGCAGAGCGACCTGTGGGGCCGCTCTGCTCGCATTCCGCTCGGCGGCGTCCGGTCAATCGTACGTATAGACCACGTCGAGACCGTAGGTGCGCGGCTCGCCGTAGACCGCACCGGCCCAGCCTATTGCACCGAAATCGATGCCGAAGTTGATGTATTCCTCGTCGGTCAGGTTCTTGCCCCACAGCGACACGCGCAGCCTGCTCTTGTCGTCGCAGCAACTGCCCAGAGTGATGTCGTTCAGGCTGATGCGCGCGTTGACCAGCGTGCGGCTGCCGGGTGAGTCAAACTGGTAGTTGATCGGATTCTGGACGTGCTTGCTCTGATAGGAGAGATCAAGACGGGCGGACAATGCACCGAAGCTGAACGGTTCAAAATCGTACTGCACACCGAACGAAGCGTTGTTTCTCGAGGTCATCGGGACCTTGGCGACGTTCGAAATATCGACCAGTTGATCGGTCTGGGG
>DAOLKH010000457.1:0-1833 GCA_035331685.1 Pseudomonadales bacterium | reverse complement strand
AGACCGGCCATCGTCAGTGGTACACGGCGGTCAGGATCACCGGTATCAACGCAGGCTAAGCATCGAGGAGTAGTTTCATGGCTCACAAGAAGGCAGGTGGCAGTACCCGTAACGGGCGTGACTCCGAGAGCAAGCGCCTTGGCGTGAAGCGCTTCGGAGGGCAGGTCGTGAAGGCCGGCAACATCATCGTTCGCCAGCGCGGCACGCAATTCCATCCCGGCGTGAATGTCGGCCTGGGCAAGGACCACACGCTGTTCGCGAAGGCCGATGGCCGCGTCGAGTTCACCGTGAAGGGTCCGTTCAGCCGCAGGCTGGTCAACATCGTCCCGGCCTGAGCCGCAGGCGATCGCAGAGGACCCCGCCGCCACGGCGGGGTTTTTGTTTATGAAGTTCGTCGACGAAGTCGCGATTCGTGTGCACGCCGGCAATGGCGGCAACGGCTGTGTCAGCTTCCGCCGCGAGAAGTACGTGCCGTTCGGTGGTCCGGACGGTGGTGACGGTGGTGATGGCGGCAGCATCTGGTTGCTGGCCGACGCTGCGTTGAACACCATGGTCGATTATCGCTACATGCGGCAGTTCCGCGCCGCGAGCGGCAAGGCGGGGTCCGGCGCCAACTGTACCGGCAGGAGCGGGGAGGACCTCGTGCTGCCGGTTCCGGTAGGCACTACCGTCATCGACGAGGACACCGGCGAGGTGATAGGCGATCTGACCGCCTCCGGGCAGCGTCTGCTCGTCGCGCAGGGTGGCTTTCATGGTCTCGGCAACACGCGCTTCAAGTCCAGCACGAACCGCGCGCCACGCCAGAGCACGCCCGGCTCCGATGGCGAGGCGCGCAACCTGCGACTCGAGCTGAAGCTGCTGGCCGATGTGGGGCTGCTTGGACTGCCGAACGCCGGCAAATCGACTTTCATTCGCGCAGTATCGGCAGCACGTCCGAAGGTTGCGGATTACCCGTTCACGACGCTGGTGCCGAATCTTGGCGTGGTGCGCATCGCGCAGCACCGCAGTTTCGTGATTGCCGACATCCCCGGGTTGATCGAGGGTGCTTCGGAGGGGGCCGGGCTGGGAGTGCGCTTCCTGAAGCATCTGACGCGGACGCGGTTGCTGCTGCACCTGGTCGATGTGCAGCCGCTGGATGGTTCCGATCCGGTGGAGTCCGTACGTGCCATCGAGCGTGAGCTGCTGCGTTTCAGTGCCACGCTGGCGGGGCGTGAACGGTGGCTGGTGCTGAACAAGACCGATCTGTTGCCACTCGAGGAAATGAACGCTGTCTGTGACGACATCATCGCGCGGCTGGGCTGGCATGGCCCGGCCTTCCGCATCTCGGCACTTGCGGCTGACGGTACCGAGACGCTTTGTGTCCACATCATGGCGCACATCGAGGAGCAGCGTCGCCGCGAGGAAGATGATCCGGCACTTGCGGCAGTCGAGCAGGAGCTGCAGCAGCGCATGCAGGTCGAGGCACGCGAGCGTATCGCCGTGCTGGCCGATGCCAGACGCTTGGCGCGCAAGGGTCTGACGGCGGCGGACGACGATGATGCCGCTGGCGATGACGATGAGTTCGATGTCGAGGTAGAGTACCGCGCATGAGAGCCAGGGGTGAACTCACCCGTGCGCGACGCTGGGTGATCAAGATCGGCAGCACACTGCTCACCGACGGCGGGCGCGGCCTGCATCGCGAGGCGATCGCGGACTGGGTCGCCCAGATGGCCGAACTGCGTGTGCGTGGCATCGAGGTGGTGCTGGTGTCCTCGGGCTCCGTCGCAGAGGGCATGGCGCGGCTTGGCTGGAGCAGCCGTCCGGCAGAGATTCACAGGCTGCAGGCAGCGGCTG
>DAOLKH010000456.1:0-1838 GCA_035331685.1 Pseudomonadales bacterium | reverse complement strand
GTGCCTGGTCGCGATCGAAGGGCGCAACTCCAGGCTCCGGTGCTGCGTGCGATGCGCCGTGACCGCTGTCATGCGCTGCTGGCGGGGGAGGTCCGTTGCCGTGTACCTGGGCGTTCGCGTGCCAGCATCCGAGGGTCAGAAATGCCGAAAACAGTACCGATACTACAGATTTCAAATCCCGTTACCTGGCGAATACGTCCACCATCGCGGCGAGCAGCACCGCAGAGAGCTGGAACAGTGAGGCGACGAAGCACTTCAGTGCGGCTTCGCGTGTAGGAGATGCCACGAGCTGCGCGCTGCGGTAGATGAAGTAGGTGCCACCCGCGAGCGCACCGCACAGATAGATCCAGCCCATGCTGAACAGGAACGGCAGCAGCGATACGGCACACAGCAGCACGGTGTTGAGCAGGATCACGCGTGCGGCGGCAGCATCGCCCTTGACCACGGGCAACATCGGCACGCCGGCGTTGGCATAGTCCTTGTGCAGCGCGATTGCCAGCGCCCAGAAGTGCGGTGGGGTCCACAGGAACAGCACCATCGCGAGCAGTGCCGAATCGGGGCTGAGCCCGGGATCTGCGGCAGCAGCACCGGCGAGCACGGCGAAACTGCCGGCGGCGCCACCGATCACGATGTTCAGTGGTGTGCGGCGCTTCAGCCACAGGGTGTAGATCACGCCGTAGAAGAACGCCCCCATGAATACGTGGAAGGCCACGGCGAAATTGAACGCCCAGCCGGCCAGTGTGACCGAGACGAGCAGCAGGGCGGCGATCAACCCGAGCCAGCGGTTGTCGGGGATCGCGGCGCCGGTAACGAACGCGCGCTTCGCGGTGCGCTTCATCTTCGCGTCGAGGTCGTGCTCGGCGAACTGATTGAAGGCACCCGCAGCGGCAGAGGCTCCCAGCACGACCAGTGCCAGGAGCAGCAATTCGGGAGACGACAGGCGAATGCCCGGAGTGATCACATAACCCGCAACGGCGGTCAGCGCCATCAGAACACCGATGCGCAGTTTGAAAAGGTCGATGATCTCGCGATGGGTCATGCCGGACGGCTCGCTGTACGGAGTCATTGGACAAACAAAAGGAAATCCGTCCGGGGGCCGGGCTGGCGCCCCGGACGGGAGCGACGTATCAGCTCAGTCCCCAGGTCTCGGCCAGGAACTTCCAGTTGATGAAATAGTACAGCGCGAATGCCACAAAGAACACCGCAACCAGCACCATTGTGCCCGGGATCGTTATGGTGCCGATGCCGATCGTATGGTACTTCTCTGCCGGCGGGGGAGCGCAGACCATCTGGCGGCCCAACTTCTCGTTCTCGCCGAGCTTGCGGCCGAACAGGATCGAACCCACGACCACGATGATGTACATCGCACCACCCAGGGCGGCGAGGACCGCGGACAGACCGTTCAGGCTCATCAGGGTCAGCGCTGCAGCCGAGAACTCGTAGCCGTTGCCGGCGCCGGCGCTCGAGAACAGGATGTCCCAGTGACGGCGCGGTACACCCAGCGTGCCGGCACCCATCAGGAACAGTGCCACACCGGTCATGCCCGCCATGTAGACGTAAGGCTGCCAACGCGCGACGCCCTTCAGGATCAGGTCACGACGGAACAGGATCGGCACCAGCCAGTAAGTGATACCCATGAACGCCAGCGTGCTGCCAACGACCACCGTGCCGTGGAAGTGACCGGGCACGTACATGGTGTTGTGGATCACGAGGTTGATCTGTTCGGTACCCATTACGACACCGGTGATGCCGCCGAGCACGCCGAAACCGACCAGCGACATGAACATCGCCGAGAACACCGGGTTGCCCCAGGGTGCCTTGCGCAGCCACTCGAAGAA
>DAOLKH010000455.1:0-1851 GCA_035331685.1 Pseudomonadales bacterium | reverse complement strand
CAAGCCGCAGTGGTCCGCGATCATACCGGGGCGCAAGTCCGCGGACCACTGCGGCTTGTGGCTGCTGACGGGAGGGTTGATTGCGCCGTCCAATGGTGAGATGGTCGCCTGCAAGCGATTTTGACGCATTGTTGTGCGTCGGGATCAGGGATGCGGGTCGTTGACGGTGTTGATCTGCAGTCGAGGAAGTCAGTCATGAGGATGCATTTGGTTGTCGCGTTCATGGTCCTGGCGGGAGTGTCCGCTGCGTCTGCAGCGCTGGATGTGGAAAAGGCCGAAAAGCTGTTCATGGAGCATTGTGCGGTGTGCCACGGGGCGGATCGCGGTGGTTATATCGGTCCGGCACTGAATCATGACGAGACGAAACTCGATCGCGGGCAGGTGACCGGCAAGATCCTTGCCGGTATCCCGCCCACGCTGATGCCGCAGCACCCGTCCTGGCCCGGCACGCTGGCGGCAAGGGAGCGCGACATGCTGGCCGAGCTGGTGACGACGCAGCCGAAGCGCGTGCTGTCCTGGAGCATCGACGACGTTCGCGGTTCGCTGCAGGTGCTCGTCCCGGACGAGTCCCGACTGCCGACTGCGCCGCAATATCGCATCGACGACATCGACGATCTGATGGCGGTGATGTCGCGCGGCCTGCAGGCGGCCGGCGACGAGGCGAAAGTGCTTTTCTTCGACGGTCGCAGGCATCGCAAGGTCGGTGAGGTTCCCACCGGCTACGCGCCGCACCTGATGGACTTCCATCCACTCGATCCGCGCTGGGCGTATGTGCGCGACGACCTCGGCTGGGTGCACAAGGTGGATCTGTATTCGATGCAGATCGTGCGCAAGGTGCGCGCCGGGCTGAACGGCACCTCGCTCGCGGTCTCGCGCGACGGGCGCTTCGTTGCCGCCGGCTCGTATGTGCCGCACACGATGGTCATCATGGATGCCGCCACGCTGGAGCCGTTGCACCTGCTCGAACTGGCAGGAGTCGATCCTGACGGCAACCAGGTCGAGGCCGATGCGGGCATGATCAGCACCACCCCGTTCGGCAACTGGTTCGTGATTGCGCTCGAGCAGGCGGGTCAGGTGTGGATCATCGACCTCGATGATCCCGCGATGCCGATCCGCAAGATCAGCAACGTGGGGCGGCATCTACACGACGGATTCCTCTCGCCTGATGGGCGTTATCTGGTCGTCTCCTCGTACGATGACCATATCGATACGGTCATCGATCTTGCCGAAGCCCGCATCGTGCGCAAGATTCCCGCAGGCTGCAAACCGCATCTGGGGTCGGGCGCAGTGGTGCGCTCGAACGGCCGTCTGCTCGGCATCGGAACCAATATCGGCGAGGTCGACTGCCCTTCTTACGAAGTGACCGTGTTCGATATGGAAAGCTTCGACGTCGTGAAGCGGATTCCGGTCATCGGCCCGACCGAATCACCGGCTGCACATCCGGCAGCGCCGTACATCATCGTCGATATCGTGGGCACCGGACCGAACGCAAGCAAGCTGCAGTTCATCGACAGGGACACGCTCGAGGTGACGGATACGCTGGAAGTCGCCGGTACGCTGGGGCACTCGCACTTTCCCGAGTACACCGCGCGCGGTGACTTCTTCTACGTGAGCGCGAGGTACCGGGGTGATCGCAGCCATGGCAGCGTCGGTGGCCAGCTTGCGGTTTTCGATTCGCGCACGCTGAAGCAGGTGAAGTCGATCCCGGTGCAGGTGCCGGCGGGTGTGTTCTCGCGCGTGCGGGCACGAACCGTCGTCGTCGGGCTGCAGCCGCCCACGCCGCTGGAGCCATGAGACCCAGGTTTTCGATCGTCATCGCGGTCTATAACCGGGCGCCGCTGCTGCGGCGGG
>DAOLKH010000454.1:0-1855 GCA_035331685.1 Pseudomonadales bacterium | reverse complement strand
GGTGCGGATGATCCGCGAACTGATCGGCGCCGAGGCGTTCCGACGCGGCTGCGATCTGTATTTTGCGCGCCACGACGGGCAGGCGGTCACGGTCGAGGACTTCGTGCGTGCGATGGAAGACGCGAGCGGACGCGATCTCGCGCAGTTCTTCCGCTGGTATACGCAGGCGGGTACCCCCCAGCTTGCGGTGAGTGACGAGTACGACGCCGCGAACGGGTGTTACCGCCTGCGTTTCGAGCAGAGCTGCGCGGCGACGCCGGGTCAGCCGTTCAAGCAACCTTTCCATATCCCGGTCCGCCTGGCGCTGCTCGGCAGCAATGGCGAAATCCCGTTGCGCCTTGCCGGCGAAGCGGTTGCGGGTGGTGGTGAGCGGGTACTGGAACTCACCGACGCGGAACACGAATTCGAGTTCCAGGGCGTGCACGAACGGCCGTTGCCCAGCTTGCTGAGAGGCTTCTCGGCGCCGCTCAGGCTGCGTTACGAGTACAGCCTGGACGACCTTGCCGAGCTGATGCGCCGCGACACCGATGGTGTCGCGCGCTGGGACGCGGGACAGTCGCTGGCAGTGCGGGTGTTGCAGCAACGGATCGCGGCGTCCGGCGCTGCACCGGTGCCGGCGGCCGAAGAGCGTTTGCTGGACGGTTTTCGCTGGTTGCTCGGTGATACGTCCAGCGACAGGGCGCTGATTGCGCAGATGTTGATCCTGCCTGGCGAGGCGTATCTGGCCGAACTCGTCGAATCGATAGATCCGCAGGCGATCCACGCGGCGCGCAGCAGTCTGCGCAGGGACATTGCGTCAAGGCTGCGCGACTCGCTGTTGCGATGCTACCTGGGGAACGTGGGCGGTTCGGCGTACCGCGTCGAAGCTGCCGACATTGCACGCCGAAGCCTGAAGAACGCCTGTCTTTCGTACCTGCTGTTGCTCGACGACGAGGAAGCGCGCGATCTGGCATACCAGCAGTACTACGCGCAGGAGAACATGAGCGACGTGCTCGCCGCACTGCACGCGATGCTGCAGGCAACGGGTGCGATCGGACTCGAAATGGCGCAGGAGATGCTGCTCGATTTCCGTGCGCGCTGGCATCACGAGCCGCTGGCGATGAATCTGTGGCTGCAGGCGCAGGCGACGCGCAGCGGCACCGACACGCTCGACGAGGTGAAGCGCCTGCGTGTGAGCGCGGAGTTCGATGTGCGCAATCCGAACAAGGTGCGTGCGCTGATCGGCAGTTTTGCAAACGCCAATCCGGGTTCCTTCCATCTGCCCGACCATGCCGGGTATCGCTTTCTTGGCGAACAGGTTGCCGGGATCGATGCGCTGAACCCGATGATCGCGGCGCGCCTGCTGGTGCCGCTCACGCGCTGGCGCAGATTTGCGCCACCGTATCGCGACGGCATGCGCGCCGAACTCGAGAAACTGCTGGAGCACCGTGGATTGTCACGGGACTGTTTCGAGGTGGTGTCCAAGAGCCTGGCCTGATCAGGACGACCCCCGTCCCGCGGCTGCGCACAATCTCCGTTCCTGAACTTATGCCGATCTGCCGTGGGGGTACAGCGGTGGCAGATCGCCCGTGTGAAGGTTGCGGGATTCGCGCGGGCCTTGCAGCCGCGTGCGATGCGCCGCAAGCCCGGCCAGGAGTCCGGCAGCATCGGTTGGCCCTGTGTCGCCCCGGTAGGCGTTGGCGAGGAGGCGTTCGTATTCGGCTGTCACTGTCGCGTCCGCAATCGCTTCCAGCGCGTCGCTGGCGCTGAGGATGTGCCGGTCGGGGAAGGCAGCCACGCCCCATGCACGCAAGGCGGTACGAATGCGTGCCAGATCCGCACCGGTGCACGCGGCCTGCAGGGTGGCGAACGCGGA
>DAOLKH010000453.1:0-1856 GCA_035331685.1 Pseudomonadales bacterium | reverse complement strand
CAAGCGCGACATCGAGCGCCTGCAAGACGACCTCGCGCTGGAGCTTTCCGCAGACAAGGTCACCGAGTTTGCGGCCATGACCTTGCTCGATGCGCGAATGACTGCAACAGGGGGCAGCACGTGCAAAACGGGCTCAACGTGCGATGACGCTGCGTGTGCCCGCAGGCTCTGGGGACACCCCGCTCAGAACCACCGGTACTGTGACGACAGTTCCCGGCGCTGGCCAGCCCGGTGCTCCGCCACACGCAGCGGACTGACCAGCAGCATCGACAGCAAGAGGCCCGCACCAAAACCACCAGCGTGGGCCCAGAACGCAACACCGGCCCCACCGTCGCCGAGCAGCCCGCTCGCGAGCTGGATCAGGAACCAGTAGCCAAGCATGAACACGGCCGGCACCGCGACCGTGGTCACGTAGAAGCCGAGAAAGATCAGCGTGTGCACGTGGGTGCGTGGAAAGAATCGTGCGTAGGCGCCAAGGACTCCACCGATCGCACCCGAAGCGCCGACCATCGGCATCACGCTGCCCGGATCCGAGAAGATCTGCGCAGCAGCCGCCGCGAGGCCGGAGAGCAGATAGAACACGACAAAACGTGCAGTTCCCATCAGGTCCTCGACGTTGTCACCGAACACCCACAGAAACCACATGTTGCCGATGATATGGAGCCAGCCGCCGTGCATGAACATCGAGCTGAACAGGCTGAACCAGTTGCCGCTGCCGTCGATCACGCACACCAGTCCACGCCCGAGCGCCACCTCGGTGCCGATCGGAGCCGCTCCGAGCAGATCGGCTGGAATCAGCCCATGCATGCACAGCGAGTGTGCCAGTGCCTGTTCGGTGCCGAACCCCTGCACGAAAAACCACACCAGCGCGTTCGCCAAGATGATCAGTAGCGTGCCGATCGGCAGGTGCAGCCGGATATTGTCGTCGTAGAGTGGAAACACGCCTCAGTCCAGTGCGCGGCGGATCTGCGAGGCATCGAAACCACGCTGCTGCAACTGGCGCGCGATGCGCTGACGTTCGGCCAGCGTCGCCGGTCGTGCTTCGCCGTGTCGACGACGCTTCCACTGCCGCGCCACCTCGACCCACTCGGGAGCCGAGGCGTCGACGCAGGCTGCAGCCAGTTCGCGCTCCACGCCACGCTCGGCGAGTTCATGCAGTATCCGCAGCGGCCCGCGGCCACGCCGGCGCTGCCCGCGCACGAAGGATTCCGCAAAACGCTGATCGCTCTGCAACCCCTCCTCGTGTAGCTGTTGCACGACGGCGTCCACGGGCGCCCCGGACCCAAAGCGGGCCGACAGCCTGACTGCGAGTTCGCGCATCGCATACTCACGGCGCGCGAGCAGATCGAGTGCCGTGCGCCGCACGACCAGAGGATCATCGGTGGGCGTCACTGCACGGTGCAGCATCGCCATCGCAGTACTCCTGCCGACAGTCAGACTTCCTCCGGAACCTCGGTCTCCGCTTCGACCGCACCACCCGGCAAGGTCAGCGCCTTGGCGCGGATCTCGGCTTCCAGCGAAGCCGCCAGCGTAGAATTCTCTGCAAGGAAACGCGCCGCATTGGCCTTGCCCTGCCCGATGCGCTCTCCCTTGCACGAATACCAGGCGCCTGACTTGTCGATCAGTCCGAGCTTCACGCCAAGCTCGATGATCTCGCCCATGCGGTAGATGCCATGGCCGTACAGGATGTCGAACTGCGCCTCGCGAAACGGCGGTGCCACCTTGTTCTTGACGACCTTGACGCGGGTTTCGTTGCCGACGATTTCTTCGCCGTCCTTGATCGAACCGGTGCGGCGAATGTCCAGGCGCACCGAGGCGTAGAACTTGAGCGCGTTGCCACCGGTGGTGGTCTCGGG
>DAOLKH010000452.1:0-1882 GCA_035331685.1 Pseudomonadales bacterium | reverse complement strand
CAGTACGACGCCGGTTCGGGCGTGCTTTCGCAACTGGCACGCCAACCGCAGCAGCGCTTTGTTGCGGCTGCCGCGGAGCTTGCCCGCTCCACGCAGGGCATGCACGGCTTCGGGCTCGATCCGAGCGGACCCTCCGGCGGCGGCTTCCTGGCGGCGCTGACGGCAGCGCCGTCCTTCGGCGAACGCGTGCAGCAGGGCGGCATGATCGGCTACCTGATCATGGCGCTGGGTGCGTGCGCGGCGGCACTCGCGTCCTACCGCTACGTGGTTCTGCGGCGCATGCGCCAGCGCGTCGCCGCGCAGCTTGGCAGCGCACGTGCAAACCCCGACAACCCGCTGGGCCGGGTGCTGGCGGTGCACGAGGCGAACCCGACGATGGACGCCGAGACGCTCGAACTGAAGTTGAGCGAGGCGGTGATCCGGGAGCTGCCGGCGATCGAGCGCGGGTTGTCGTTGCTGCGCATCATCGCGACCGTGGCGCCGCTGCTCGGGCTGCTCGGCACCGTGACCGGGATGATCGTGACCTTCCAGTCGATCACGATCTTCGGTACCAGTGACCCGAAGGCGATGGCCGGCGGCATTTCGCAGGCGCTGGTCACGACCGTGCAGGGCCTGTGCGTGGCGATTCCGGTCGTGTTCGTGCACGCACTGCTCGCAAGCCGCGTGCGTCGCATCACGCAGATCCTCGAAGAGGAGACGACCGGGCTGATCGCGGAGCACACCGGCTGCGCTCGCGGAGAGCCGTGATGGAATCGGTGGCGTTCGCGCTGCGTGAACTGCAGGCCTTCCTGCACGCGGGCGGGACGGTGCTGTATGCGGTGGCGGCGCTCAGCTTTCTGATGTGGGCCATGGTGTTCGATCGGCTGTGGTATCTGCACATCGTGCTGCCGCACGACGTGGCCACAACCGTTGCCGTATGGGAAGCGCGCAGTGAGCGTCGTTCCTGGAATGCACGCCAGGTGCGGCGCGCACTGCTGGCACGACTCGATGCGCGCGTGCAGCGCAATCTCGCGCTGATTCGTGCCTGCGCCTCGTTGTGTCCGCTGCTCGGATTGCTCGGCACCGTCACCGGCATGCTGCTGGTGTTCGAGGCGCTTTCGCTCGGCGGTGGTGATGCACACACGCTGGCCGACGGTGTTGCACGTGCGACCATACCGACCATGGCCGGCATGGTCGCGGCGATTTCCGGCGTGCTGGCCAGCGCCTGGGTGGCACGTCTGGCGCGGCGCGAACTCGCGCTCGCCGAAGACCGCCTCACGGCAGACCACTGAGTCGCCGCCATGCGTCGGCTGCGCGTCTTCGCCACGGCCAGTCCTCCACCCCAGGGAGCGATCGACTACACGCCGCTGCTCGACGTGGTGTTCATCCTGCTGATCTTTTTCATCGTCACCGCGTCGTTCGTCGCCGATAGCGGGATCGAGGTCGAACGCCCGCGCGCCGCGACCGCCGAAGCCGGGCGCAGCGCGCAGCTACTGGTCGCGATATCGGCCGGGAACCGCATCTGGATCGCGGGGCAGGAGGTCGACGTGCGCCGCTTGCGGCCGCGCATCGAGGCGCTGCGTGCCGAGCATCCGCACGCAGCGCTGCTGGTGCAGGCCGATGCGCGCTCGAGCGCCAGCGCGCTGGTGCGCGTGCTCGAGGCCGCGCGTGCGGCCGGTATCACCGACGCTGCACTCTCGGTGCAGCGCAAGTGACGGACATGCGTGGCCTGGGCCCTCTGTTCGCCGTGCTGATGGGAGCCGCCGTGACGCTGGCATTGCTGTTCGCGATGCAGGCGTTGATCGGCACCGGCGCTCCGCGCGTCGAAGCGGGCGCGCGTGTGCGGATTGCGGATGTCACGCTGCCCGGACAGCGCCGTGAAGTGGTGCCCGATCCCGGACGG
>DAOLKH010000451.1:0-1887 GCA_035331685.1 Pseudomonadales bacterium | reverse complement strand
GACAAGTGCATCGGTTGTCACACCTGCTCGGTGACCTGCAAGAACGTGTGGACCAGTCGTCCCGGCGTGGAGTACGCGTGGTTCAACAACGTCGAGAGCAAGCCGGGAATTGGCTACCCGAAGCACTGGGAGGACCAGCAACAGTGGCAGGGTGGCTGGGTGCGTCGTGAGGACGGCAGTCTGGAGTTGCGCCAGGGCGGCAAGCTGAAGCTGCTGTCGCGCATCTTCTCCAACCCGAACATGCCGGAGATCGACGACTACTACGAACCGTTCACCTTCGATTACGAACACCTGCATTCGGCACCCGAAATGAGCGCGGCGCCAACCGCGCGCCCGCGCAGCCTGATCACCGGCCAGCGCATGGAGAAGATCGAATGGGGGCCGAACTGGGAGGAAATCCTCGGTGGTGAGTTCGCCAGTCGCTCAGCAGACACGAACTTCGAGCAGGTACAGAAGCAGATGTACGGCGAGTTCGAAAACACCTTCATGATGTATCTGCCGCGGCTTTGCGAGCACTGCCTGAACCCGGCGTGCGTCGCGAGCTGTCCCTCGGGTTCGATCTACAAGCGCGAGGAAGACGGCGTGGTCCTGATCGACCAGGACAAGTGCCGCGGCTGGCGCATGTGCGTGTCGGGCTGTCCGTACAAGAAGATCTATTACAACTGGAAATCCGGCAAGGCCGAGAAGTGCACCTTCTGCTACCCGCGCATCGAAGCCGGTATGCCCACCGTGTGTTCGGAGACCTGCGTTGGCCGCATCCGTTATCTCGGCGTGTTGCTCTACGACGCAGACCGCATCGCCGAGGCGGCCGCCGTTGCCGACGAAAAGGATCTCTACCCGGCGCAGCTTGGGGTCTTTCTCGATCCTTCGGACCCGCAGGTGATCGCCGCGGCGCGCCGCGACGGCGTGCCCGAGGCATGGCTCGAAGCCGCACGCAACAGTCCGGTCTACCGCATGGCGGTCGACTGGAAGATCGCGCTGCCGCTGCATCCCGAGTACCGCACGCTGCCGATGGTCTGGTACGTGCCGCCGCTGTCGCCGATCACTGCTGCTGCCGCAGCCGGACAACTCGCGACGAAGGGCGTGATTCCCGACGTCAGCGAGCTGCGCATCCCGGTGCAGTACCTCGCGAACCTGCTGACTGCAGGCGATCCGGCGCCGGTGATTTCTGCGCTGGAGCGCATGCTTGCGATGCGCGCGTGGCAACGCTCGCGGCACGTGGATGGCGCGCCCGACGCGACGGTGCTGGCACAGGTCGGACTCGACGAGGCAGAGGCCGAAAACATGTACCGACTGCTCGCGATCGCAAACTACGAGGACCGCTTCGTGATTCCTTCGACGCATCGCGAGTACGCCGAGAACGCGTTCGAGCTGCGTGGCGGCTGTGGCTTCAGTTTTGGCAACGGCTGCTCGGACGGCAGCAGCGAAGTCAGCCTGTTCGGGAGTGGCCGCCGCCGCACGATTCCCGTGAAGCTGGTCGAGTGAGGAGTGTGCCCATGAATGCTTTTGCCCAGGCTCCGGATCGCGCTGCGGGTGCCGCGCTGCGCGCCCTTGCACGCCTGATCGACTACCCGGACGGCGAACTGCGTCAGGCGCTGCCAGAGTTGCGTGCAACGCTGCACGCCGCGCGCCGGGCGGGTGCCCCGCTGTCGGATGATCGCCTCGCGGAGCTCGATCGGCTGGCAAGGGGCATTGCGGACAGCGATCCGCTCGATGCCGAAGCAGAGTACGTGCGGGTGTTCGATTCCTCCCGTGCCTGCTCGCTGCACCTGTTCGAGCATGTGCACGGAGACTCGCGCGAGCGCGGCCCAGCGCTGGTCGATCTGCGTCACAGTTACGAGCAGGCCGGGCTGCTGCTCGCGCCGGACGAGTTGCCCGATTACCTGC
>DAOLKH010000450.1:0-1889 GCA_035331685.1 Pseudomonadales bacterium | reverse complement strand
ACCACCACGGTCGCGGAGTCAGATGCGAACTCCTCGACAGTGTCGCCGACTTCTTCGAATTCGCCGAGAGAGAGATCGGGTCCCGCGGTGATATTCACCAAAATACCCCGGGCTCCCTGCAGATTGATGTCCTCCAGCAGCGGACTGCGGATCGCCGCCTCGGCGGCCTCACGCGCACGGTTCTCGCCACGCGCAACGCCGGTTCCCATCATCGCCATGCCCATTTCCGACATCACGGTACGCACGTCCGCGAAGTCGACGTTGATCATGCCTGGACGGATGATCAGATCGGCGATGCCCTGTACCGCGCCGAGGAGCACGTCGTTGGCCGCCTTGAACGCGTCGAGCAGACTGGTGTTCTTGCCGAGCACGCTGAGCAGCTTCTCGTTCGGGATCGTGATCAGCGAGTCGACGTGCTGCTGCAATTCCAGCAACCCCTCCTCGGCGATCGTTGCGCGCTTCTTGCCCTCGAACTTGAACGGCCGGGTGACCACCGCGACGGTAAGGATGCCGAGCTCCTTGGCCACTTCGGCGACGATCGGCGCCGCACCGGTACCGGTACCGCCACCCATGCCAGCCGTGATGAACACCATGTCGGCACCGCCGAGCACTTCCGCGATACGGTCGCGATCTTCGAGCGCAGCCTGACGCCCGATCTGCGGATTGGCGCCTGCGCCGAGTCCCTTGGTGATGCCCGAGCCGAGCTGCAGCACAGTGCGCGAGGCGATGTCGGACAGCGCCTGCGCGTCGGTATTCGCGCAGATGAACTCCACCCCGTCGACCGAGTTGCCGATCATGTGCTTGACGGCGTTGCCGCCGCCACCACCGACGCCTACGACCTTGATGACTGCGGTCTGCGGTACGTTGTCTACAAGTTCGAACATGGCTCACACCTCTCCGTTGAATTGACTGACGGTCCAAAAATCAGAAATTGCCCTGCAACCACTGCTTCATTTTCTTCACCAGGCCACGGCCTGGTGCGTCCTTGACACCTGCGCCGGCCGTGTACTGCTTGACGCCGAACAGCAGCAGCCCCACGGCAGTCGAATAGATCGGGTTCTTCACGATATCGGCCATGCCCTGCACACCAGCGGGAGAGCCGATGCGCACCGGCATGTGAAAAATTTCCTCGGCAAGCTCGACGACACCTTCCATCTTCGAGGTGCCGCCGGTCAGCACGATGCCGCCGGCCAGCATGTCCTCGAAGCCGCTGCGGCGGATCTCCGACTGCACCAGCGTGAACAGTTCGTCGTAGCGTGGCTCCACGACCTCTGCCAGCGCCTGCCGCGACAGGTCACGCGCGCCGCGTTCGCCGACACCGGGCACCTTGATCGTCTCGTCGGCACCGGCCAGTTGAGCGAGCGCGCACGCATAGCGGATCTTGATCTCCTCGGCGTACTGCGTCGGCGTGCGCAACGCCATTGCAATGTCGTTGGTGACCTGATCACCGGCGATCGGGATCACGCCGGTATGGCGGATCGCGCCTTCGGTGAAGACGGCGATATCCGTCGTGCCACCACCGATATCGACCAGGCAGACGCCGAGTTCACGCTCATCGTCGGTCAGTACCGCGTAGCTCGACGCGAGTTGTTCGAGAATGATCTCCTCGACCTCGAGGCCGCAGCGGCGAATGCACTTCTCGATGTTCTGCGCCGCGTTGACCGCACAGGTCACGACGTGCACCTTCGCCTCGAGGCGCACACCGGACATCCCCAGCGGCTCCTTGATCCCCTCCTGGCTATCGATGATGTATTCCTGCGGCAGGATATGCAGGATCTTCTGGTCAGCCGGTATCGCCACCGCCTGCGCTGCATCGATCACGCGTTCGATGTCGTGCGCGTAGGCCTCGAGGTCGCGGATCGGCACGATGCCGTGCGAGTTCAGGCTGC
>DAOLKH010000449.1:0-1891 GCA_035331685.1 Pseudomonadales bacterium | reverse complement strand
AAATCGGTCTCACCGAAGTGATGATCGGCTCGATCATCTCGATGTCCTCGCTGGTGTTCTTCATTGCCAGCCGGGCATGGGGACGCCTCAGTGACCGCATCGGCCGCAAACCGGTGATCCTGGTCGGGCTGTGGGGCTACAGCGTGGGGACGCTCGTGTTCACGCTGCTGTTCGGACTCGGCATGCACGGCGTGCTCGGTGGCATGCTGCTGTACATGCTGATCATGCTGACGCGCATGGCCCAGTCGGTAGTGATGTCGGGAACCGCTCCGGCAACCTCCGCGTACATCGCCGACATCACGACCACGGAAACGCGCGCATCGGGAATGGGTCGGCTGGCCGCAGCGAGCAACATCGGCTCGATCCTCGGCCCCGCAGTGGCCGGGACCCTCACCGTGCTTGGCCTGCTGTCGCCGCTGGTATTCGCATCGCTGATCACGATCGTGGCTGCCCTGCTGATCCGCTCCCACCTCCCCGACACCGGCGCGCGCACCACCAGCCACAGCCCGGCCGTGAAGCTGCGCCTGCGTGACCCGCGTTTCCGCACCCTGCTGCTGCTCGGCATGGCGGCATTCAGCGCCTTCGCGATCGTGCAGCAGACGCTCGCGTTCCGCATCCAGGACACGCTGGTGCTCGATACGCGTGCCACCGCACGCACCTACGGCTACACGATGATGATCCTCGCCGGCGCTTCGCTGTTCTCGCAGTCGCTGATCGTGCAACGGCTGAAGCCACCGCCATTGCTGCTGCTGCGCATCGGACTGCCCCTCTTGATGCTCGCCTTTGCGCTGCTGACTCCCGCAGACACCGTCGCCGCGTTCAGCCTGACGATGGCGCTGATGGGGTTTGCACTCGGGCTGTGCGGTCCGGGATTCAACGCGGCGGTATCCCTCGCGGTGAGTGCGAGCGAACAGGGTGCGGCGGCCGGCATTGCGACGGCAATCCCCGCGCTGGGATTCATCCTCGGCCCGGTCGCCGGAACCTGGCTGTACCAGTACGATCCGCACTACCCGTACCTGATGACCACCCTGATGCTGCTGCCTGCCAGCATCGGCGCCTTGCGCATGCGTACTCACGTGCACACCGAAACCTAGACCGCATGGCGGCGCATGCGGCCGGTTTGGGCGATAATCCGCGCCTTGCACAGCCCCAACGCACCCTTTTTGCCGATGCCCACGACCAAGGAATCCACCGATGGCACGCTCGAACGCGTCGCGGCGCGTTACGCGGTGGCGATCACGCCTGCGATGGAGGCGCTGATCGACCCCGCCGATCCGCACGACCCGATCGCCGCCCAGTTCCGTCCCGACGCGCGGGAACTGCAGACCCTTGCCGACGAGAGCGCCGACCCGATCGGTGACACAGCACATTCGCCCTGTCCGGGCATCGTGCATCGCTACCCGGACCGCTGCCTGCTGACGCCACTGCACGTCTGTGCCGTCTACTGCCGCTACTGTTTCCGACGCGAGGTCGTGGGTCCCCAGGGCGACGGCATGCTCGACGCCGAGGCGCTCGAGACCGCGCTCGGCTACATCGCAGCGCATCCCGGGATCTGGGAAGTGATCCTCACCGGTGGCGACCCGCTGGTGCTGTCGCCACGACGCATCGCCGCGCTCACGGCGCGCCTCGACACGATTGCGCACGTCAAGATCCAGCGCTGGCACACACGGCTGCCGATCGTGGATCCGGCACGAATCGATCACGAACTGTGCACGGCATTGAGCGCCGCGCGTGCCACCACCTGGATGGTGGTGCACGTCAACCACCCGCGTGAGCTGACGGCGCAGGCGCGCGCGGCACTGGCACGTCTGGCGGACGCCGGGATCCCGCTGCTCGCCCAAAGCGTGCTGCTGCGCGGCGTCAACGACGATGCCGCCACGCTGGAGGCGCT
>DAOLKH010000448.1:0-1899 GCA_035331685.1 Pseudomonadales bacterium | reverse complement strand
ACGTAACTTGCCGCATGCAGTGGGCGCAGCGGGAACGCGAGCCGTCGCGACACGGCCTCGACATCGCCGAGCACGTGTTCGCTCGCACACCCGAGGCGCCTGGCGAACGCGATGTCATCGAGCGCGAGCAACTCTGCCGCGACCGATTCATCGGCGCTCCAGACGATCGAGCAACTGCGCTCACCCGCCGGCTGGGTCAGCGGGAGCAGGGCCAGCGGGCCGCTGCGCAGAAAACACTGGCGTGCGGTACGCCCATGCGCGATCGCAGTAGTGACGGTGGCAACGATCGCACGCTGACCGGTGTCGCGCTCGGGTGCAGCGATCGCACACCGCTCGCGCACCAGCGAACGGGCGCCGTCGGCGCCCACGACCAGATCCGCATCGACGCATGCTCCGGACGCCAGCCACAGGCGAACGCTCGGCACGTTGGCGTCCGGCAGCTCCAGCCGCTCCAGGGTCTCGCCACAGCACACGCTGACGTTCTTCGCCTCGTCGAGCTGCGCGAGCAGCGCGGCGACGATCCACTGATTCTCGACGATATGCCCCAGTGCCGGTTCACCGAGTGCGGCGGCATCGAAAGCGATGCGCCCGCTGCCATCCTCCTCCCAGACCCGCATGTGTTCGTACGGACTCGCGCTGCCCGATGGCAACCGCTGCCATGCACCAGCCTGTGCCAGCAGGCGCACCGAGGCGGGGTTGAGCGCACTGACGCGCAATCCCACCTCGTGGATCGTCGCTGCCAGTGGCGGCATGCGTGGCGGGCGCGCTGTCGCGTCGAGCAGCAGGATCCTGAGTCCGGACGGTGCCAGCAACGCCGCGAATGCACCGCCGGCGATTCCGGCGCCCACTATGACGACGTCGTATTTCCCTCCGGGCAGACCGTTCATGTGGGCGCGCTTCCGCCGGAGCCAAGCCCTGTCGCATGGCGTACCAGCAGGCTGCGCAGCGCGGGAAAGAGCTCGAAACCGATCAGCCCGAGGTCACGCACGGCGGCCAACGGCAAGGCATCGCTGCCAAACAGGCGCGGCAGCAGGTCGCTGAAGCCGATGGTGCGCTGCTGGTCGGCTGCCTGGCGCGCAACGAAGCGCTGCAGCACCACGGCTTCGCCCGGCGATTCGCCGCGGGTGCGTGCCTCGTCGAGCACCGCGGCGAGCGCAGCCACATCACGCAACGACAGGTTGAACCCCTGCCCTGCCACCGGATGCAACGCGTGCGCGGCATTGCCGAGCAGCACCACGCCGGAGCGAGCCTGTTCGGTCGCGCGTACCAGCGACAAGGGGTACGACTGGCGCTCACCGACGCGCAGCAGTCGCCCCAGCCGGTAACCGAAACGCTGCTGCAGACGCGCCAGGAACGTTGCATCGTCGAAGGCGCCGGTCGCGGCCGCCTGCTGATGCGGCTGCACCCACACCAGTGCACTGCGTGCAAGCCCATCGGTCGCCACACCCAACGGCAGCATCGCCAGCGGTCCATCGGCCGTGAAGCGCTCGAACGCACGCCCCCGGTGCGGGTGGCGATGCGCAATGTTCGCGATCAGCGCGGTCTGCCCGTAATCGCGTTGCTCGCTGGCAATGCCGAGAGCGCCCGCCAGCGCCGAGCGTGCACCGTCGGCGATCACGACCAGGGTGGCCGCGAATCGCGTGCGATCGGCGCCGTGTTCGATCTCCACTTCCATGCCGCCAGCCGTGGCACGCACCGCGAGGGCGCGTGCAGGCGCGATGATGCGCACATCCGCTGCCTGGCGCAGCGCGCCGAGCAATACCTGCCCGAGGTGTCGGTTCTCTGCGACATAACCCAGCGCATCGAGCCCTTCCTGCGCTGCATCCATCAACACCGAGCCGAAATGCCCGCGATCGGAGACATGGATGCTGCGGATCGGCTCCACCAGTGCCTGCAGGC
>DAOLKH010000447.1:0-1900 GCA_035331685.1 Pseudomonadales bacterium | reverse complement strand
CCTGATCCGCAAGCCGATGTCGAGGCGCCCGAACAGGTTGCGCCGCTCGATGTTCAGATTGGCGATCGTGTAGTCGTCGATCGACGCGCGCGGGTCCATCGGTTCGCGGTTGCGATCGGCAACCCACTTCAGTTCTCCGGTGAGTGCCCAGTCTCCCGCCGGCAGCCAGGTCGCGCGCAGGTACGCCTGTTGCTCAGGCGAGCGCGAGGCTTGCTTGCGGAGTTCCTCGTCTTCGGAGTCCTGATAGGAGTAATTGGCCACCAGGCGCAGCGTCTGTACAGGCTTCCACTCGGCCTCGATCTCGAAACCGTGTCCTTTCTGCTCGCCGATGTTGCGTGCGACCTGGGTTCCGGTGCCGGTCGGGGCGAAGCCGATCAGGTCCTTGATGTCGTACATGAACACGTTGAGGCCGAGGCGCAGATCGAAGCTGGCACGGTAGTCGAACGCGAGTTCCCACGTGTTCGAGACTTCGGGATCCAGATCCGGGTTGCCCAGGGCGACCGGGTTGTTGCGCACGAACAGCTCTGTAAAGGACGGTGCCCGAAACGCGCGTCCGTAGAGCAGCTTGGCAGTCATGTCCGTGCTGGCATCCCACACCAGCGCAGCGCGCGGGTTCACGGTAGAGCCGAAATCCGAATAATCGTCGTAGCGCAGTCCGAAAGTGAGGTTCCAGTCGTTTGCGATCTGCCACTGGTCCTGCAGTGACGCGTAGACGATATCGCGCTCCTCTTTTCTGAAGAACACGTACGGGGTATTGCTGACGTCGGTCAGCGTGCCGTCGATGATGCAGTTGAGCGGGTCGCAGGTACGGTGCGCCAGATCGAGCACCCCAGGCCCGAAGTTCTTGCGTTCCTTGCCGGTTTCCTCCTGGCGCGACGCTCCTGCGGCAAAGCGCAGCCTGTGCCCGGCAAATCCGTCATAGCTGAAGATTGCCTCGGCGCGCAGGTGCTTTTCGAAGAAATCCGGATTGCCGCGATAGCCATCGGTGAACTGCATCGGAGTGAAGTTCCATACGTCGATGTTGCCATCGTCGCCGATCGGCAGCACGGCGCCCGCCGGGAACAGGGTTTGCCTGGTGCGTGCGTTGATGTCCATATACGACACGTTGAGCTCGACGACGCTGTCGGCAAGCAGGTTCGGATCGCTGTAGTGGGCGTCGAACAGGTAGTTGTCGATCTCGCCGCTGCCAGCGGGGTCGAGCGCCAGTGCGAGTCCGGGCCCTACGCCCGAGTCGATCTGCCGCCAGTTCCACAGGCGGAACTGTAGCTTGTCGTACTGCAGATCGATGCGTGCGTCGTAGCCTTCGGCGCGTGTCGCGAACGGACCGGGTGCCCTGGACACCGGCGCGACCCCGAAATAAGCGAGTACGGAATCAAACGCGCTCTGCGCATCGGCGCTGACGCGGCGCGAATCGTCACCGTCGGTTTTCGTTCCCTGCAACGAGAATGCGACGTCGACCTCGCCCCAGCGCGTGCCGTGCAGCAGCCAGCCCTCGGTGGTATCGAAGGAGGCCGCCCTCGCGCCGACCTCGGTGCCGTTGATCTGACTGGCGGTTTTCGTGATCACGTTGATCACGCCGGCGAGTGCGTCGGCGCCGTAGACGGCTGATCCGGGGCCGCGGATCACTTCGATGCGTGCAACATCGCGTACCGGGAAATTCATCCGGCCGCCGCGATTGCCCATGTGTGTCTGCGTGATCGGCACCCCGTTCACCAGCATCAGTACCTGTGGGTTCTTGTCGGTGTATACGCCACGGACCGAATAGATCGGCGAGAAGTACGTCGACGACAGCGAGACGTGCATGCCGGGAACCGTGGCCAGCACTTCTTCGAGCGTGTTCGCACCCAGATCCCGGATATCTTCGGCGGTGATCACCGAGGCCACTGCCGGTGCCTTCGTG
>DAOLKH010000446.1:0-1916 GCA_035331685.1 Pseudomonadales bacterium | reverse complement strand
GATCTGTCGCATGAGCGTCGACGTCGAGGAGACCGGCGTCCGCCATGGCGTGGACTTCCGGCGCCACTTCGCGCACGAAATGCGCATCATCGCCGGCATGGAGCGCGAGGGCCTGCTCGCTGACGAAGGCAACCGCATTTGCGTGACAGCCGCTGGCAGGCCGCTGGTACGCAACATCTGCATGGTCTTCGACGCCTACCTGGACCCGTCCCGGCAACGCTTCTCGCGCACGATCTGAGCCTCGCTGCCCACCGCCCTTCGCGCACCAGCAGCGACAATGTCTCGCCGTGGGTCTCGCTGTGGTTGCCCACGGACACCGGGTCTGCCTTATACTCGCCAGCCAGACAGCGGCAGTACCGGTGGCAGCGGGGTACGCAGTGAGTGAAGTGTTGAACACTCGGAGCACGGACGGCACGGACGCGCGCTGCCCCCACGACCGTCAGATCAACTGCACCAATTGCCGCCTGAACGGAATCTGCCTGCCGCTCGCACTGGATCTGCACGAGGTCGAGCAACTCGACGAGATCATCCACCGCAGCCGCCCGCTGCAGAAGGGCGAACACCTCTACCGTCAGGACCAGCCGTTCACCTCGGTGTTCGCCGTGCGCGCCGGCAGCGTCAAGGCCTACGCGATCACCGACAGCGGGCAGGAGCAGGTCACCGGTTTCTATTTTCCCGGCGAAGTCGTCGGCATGGACGGAATTGCGAAGAACAAGTACGCAAGCTCCGCGCGGGCTCTGGAGACTGCGGCGGTCTGCGAGATCCCGTTCGACAAGCTCGGCGAACTCAGCCAGCGACTGCCCAGCCTGCAGCGGCACTTCTTCCAGCTCATGAGCCAGGAGATCGCCGAAGACCAGTTGCTGCTCATGCTGCTCAGCAAGAACACGGCTGACCAGCGGATCGCCACACTGGTGCTGAGCATCTCTGCGCGCAACAAGCGTCGCAAGCTCTCGGCTGCCAATTTCCGCCTGCCGATGTCACGCACCGATATCGGCAACTATCTGGGGCTCACCGTGGAGACGGTGAGCCGGGGGTTGAGTCGCTTCCAGAAGATGGGCGTGCTGGCAGTGGACAACAAGGAAATCACCATCACCGATGCCGGCACGCTGCGCTCGATCGCCGATGGCACGCACGCCGAGGCCGGTTGAGAGGCTGTCGCAAAGCCCCTCGAGCGTTCACGCAAGCTGCGCGTGGCGACAATCCTTGAGACCTGCAGTCACCTGGCTTCGGCCAGAGGCCGCGAGCCGCGCACCGCGGCGTCCACATCGAAGCCGCTTTCACGCAGGCGCGCCAGCTTGTAGCGCAGCGTACGCGCGCTGATTCCGAGCCGTTCGGCGGCACCGCTGCGACTGCCTCGCGTATCGCGCAGCATGTCGACGATGAGCTGGAATTCGCGCAGTCGCAGATCATCGCTCAGCGCAGCATGATCGGCAGGTGCACTGCTGGCAGTCGCTGTCGCGCCGGGTTCGACCCTGGCCTCGCGGCCTGCGACCGGCGTACGCAAGACGCTCCCCGCCAGAGGCTCCAGACGCAGGTGCTGCGCGGATATCAGCACGCCCTCCTGCAGGATCAGGGCACGCTGCATCGCGTTGTCGAGCTCGCGCACGTTTCCCGGCCACGGATGTGCGAGCAGGGCCTGTCTCGCGTCGGCTGCGAACTCGACCGGCACGTGGCGCATCTTCGCCGCGTGCGCGCGCACCAGCCGCCCGGCCAGCGGCAGGATGTCCTCGACCCGTTCGCGCAGCGCCGGACATTGCAGTGGAAACACGCCGAGGCGGAAATAGAGATCCTCGCGAAAGCGCCCGGCGGCAATTTCCGCGTGCAGATCGCGGTTGGTGGTGGCGATCACCCGCACGTCGACCGCCTGCAGGCAACGCGCGCCAAGCCGCTCGACCTCGCGCTCCTGCAGTACGCGC
>DAOLKH010000445.1:0-1916 GCA_035331685.1 Pseudomonadales bacterium | reverse complement strand
CCAGCACGGCAAGCACGTAATCCACCACGGAATCGGCGTTGCTGCCTGGCGCGTGCGCAAATGCGATGCCCAGCTCCGCAAGCGCCGGCGTGTCCACGTGATCGATACCCGCAGTCGCGCTGGCGACGAACCGTACCGGCGTGCCAGCGAGCAGCACGCGGTCGACGCGGGTCACCGAGCGCACCAGCAACGCATCGATATCGTGCAGCACCGCACGTGTGATCGTCCGCCCCGGCAGCGTACGCACCTCTCCAAGGCAGCCGAACACAGTTGCGGCACCCGGTATGTTCTCGTCTATCAGCAATTTCATGTCGACAGCACCCCATGCCGGACTGTCCGTGTCTCAACCACCCTTGCGGATGCGATACCGGAACTCGCCCTCACCGCACTCTTCGGACAACAACGCGTGGCCGAGGAACTCGCAGAAACGCGGGATATCACGCTGCGTCGACGGATCGCTGGCAAGCACGGTCAGCTCATCGCCCACCGCGATGGCACGAATGTGCCTGTGCAGCAACATGACCGGCTCCGGACAAAGCAGGCCGCGCGTATCGAGCTCGCCTTCGCTCATGGGGCCGTCTCCACGCTGCTTCGCAGTGGCGCCGCCTGCTCGCGCGTCAGCAACTGGCAACTCCCGGACACATCATCGAAGAAGATCGAAACCTCTCCACGTTCGATCTGGCGACGGATCTGTTCGACCTTCGCGTCAAGCGACACTTCCCGCTCGCCGTACTCGGTTCCCTCGCGCGTCGCGAATTCCTCGATCACACCGAGCAACGCTTGCGAGGAAAGCGCGCGCCAGGAAACCTCGACAACGCTCACTGCACCGGCTTGCGAAAGCGCAAGGTCATGCGATCGCTCTCGCCGATCGCGAGATAGCGTGCGCGGTCGGTGTCTCCGAGTGCGAGCGTGGGTGGCAGCGTCCAGACGCCCTTCGGATGGTCGTGCGTGTCACGCGGGTTCGCGTTGATCTCGCTGCTTTCCTCGAGTTCGAACCCGGCAGCACGCGCTGCCGCGATCACCGCCTCCTCGCTCAGATAACCGCTCTTCTTCATCTGCTCGGGCGTCGCACCCGCGCTGGCACGGTGCTCGACCACCCCCAGCACGCCACCAGGCTTCAATGCCGTGTAGGCGGCCTTCAGCACCGCCACGTCCGCGCCCTGCCCATACCAGTTGTGCAGGTTGCGGAACGTGAGCACTGCATCCGCGCTGCCGGCAGGAGCAATTTCCAGTCCTGCAGGCGGAGCGAGTTCGGTGACCTTGACCCGATCGTAGAGTTCCGGGTTCGCGGCAAGCCTGGCTTCGAAGGCAGCGCGGCCACGCCGGTAGTATTCCTGTTCGCTCTCCCGCGGAAAGTGCGCTGCATAAAGCAAACCATTTTCGCGCAGGTACGGTGCGAGAATTTCCGTATACCAGCCTGCGCCAGGCCACAACTCGACAACGGTCATGTCAGGCCGGACGCCGAAGAACCCGAGTGTCTCGGCAGGATGGCGCCACACATCACGTGCGCGGTTCTCTGCGCTGCGATGCTCGCCGGCAATCACCGTTGCCAGATCGGGAGCGGCCTGTGCAGCAGAGCACAGAACAACGAGAAAACACGCAACCACGCAGAACCAGGGCGCAACGGAAAGTGGTGACTTCATGCAGATACCCCCATGGAGAGTCGATACAGCGGGATCCCCCTTCTGTGCTCCGTACGCAACAGCCACACAATCGGGCGGCTGGTATTATACGCAGCGACGACTTCCTCCGGACCACACACATGCAAACGCAGCTTCTGATCAGCTTCATCGCGGACGATCGACCCGGACTCGTGCAGGGCATCGCGGAAACCGTCTCGGCGCACGGTGGAAACTGGCTGGAAAGCCGCATGACGCATCTGGGCGGCAAGTTCGCTGGAATCGTCAACGTGGAGC
>DAOLKH010000444.1:0-1921 GCA_035331685.1 Pseudomonadales bacterium | reverse complement strand
TCGGTGTGGTGGAAGGCACGCTTGGTCATCTGGTCGATCAGGCGTTTCTTCTCGGGCAGCGAGTTCTCGGGTGGGGCGTAGTAGCGGATCCAGTACCCGTCGTAGAAGATCACGGGCTTGCCATCGAGCACCTCGAGGGTGCCGTCCTTGACTGCTTCGTTCATGTGGCGTGAGCGGGTTGCGCCTCCGGTTGCCGCGACGGGCGGCATTATAGTGCCTGGATGCGCCGGGCGGCCTGGAATGGTGTGATGGCAGAGTCGTGAGTCATGCCGTGATGTACGGTTGACGCAGCGCGTATAAATAAAGGACATTTGCGGCCCTTCGTGATGAGTACGCCAGCAGGTGCAGGGAGCCCATGAACGAACCGGAAATCTTGACCGTGAATCTTGGTGCCAGTGTGAAGCCGGCAGACCCGGTCGCAGTGAAGGCGTCTGCAGGACACGACGTACCTGGGCAGAAGCAGGACGATGGATCAGAAGGCGCAGCGGCACGGATCAACGGCGCGCTGGACAGTTGCGGACCACGGATGATCACAGGCTGGGTGTGTGACCGTGACAACCCTGCGGTGCGCGTGGAATTCGAAGTGCTGGCCGATGGCGTGCAGGCAGCGCGCGGTGTGGCCGAGCGGTTTCGCAAGGATCTGCTCGATGCAGGCATAGGTGACGGCAAGCACAGTTTCAGCATCCCGATTCCCGAAGTGATGCTGGATGGCAAGTCGCGATCGATCGAAGTGCGTGAACTGCGCACGGGTTACCAGTTGGCCGGCTCACCGCTGACGTTCGAGGGCGTACGTGCAGCGCGTGGCGAGATCGTTCTCGATGGCACGGCACTGGTCGGCTACGCAAGACTGGACGACGCGACGGTCGACGTGTCGACGGTGGAAGTGTTCGAGGACGGGAAGTCGCTGGCCACTGGTGCCGGATGGTACGACAGCGCCGAGGCAGGCCGCGTGCGTTTCCGTGTGCCTCTTCCAGCCAGCGTCTTCGATGGACGCCCGCACGGGTTCCTGGTGCGGCTCGTCGGCGAGCCGATCGCGCTGGGAACGGCGGCGCTGATCATGCCGTACCAGACGACACCGGAAGAGGCTTTGCTGCGATACGCGCGCGAGGGCATGAAGCCGACGCTGGCGATGGCCGCCGGCTTTCGTTACCAGTCGTTGACACGTTCGCTGGAGGTGCTGCCTGCACGCGTCGCAGACCAGGCCGAGCTCGGTTTGCGTATCGCGCAGCTGCAGCGTGCACACGCAAGACTGGTGCGCGGTTTCAGCGAATCCGATCGTGACTTCGATCCCCTGGTGTTTCCTGCCGAGGCGGCTCCACGGGTTTCGATCGTGATTCCGATGCACAACAAGTTTCACGTCACCTACCACTGCCTGCTGTCGCTGCTGGTGGCACCCAACGAGGCAAGTTTCGAGCTGATCCTCGTCGACGACGGATCGAGCGACGACACCACGCGCATTCCCGAACTGGTGCAGGGCGTTCAGTACCTGCGCAACGAGGAGGCCGTCGGCTTCGTGCGCGCGTGCAACCGCGGTGGATCGCAGGCGCGCGGCGAATATATCGTGATGTTGAACAACGACACCGAGGTAACGCCGGGTTGGCTCGACGAGCTGCTGTGGGCCTTCGAGCATTTCGACGGTGTGGGCATGACCGGCGCGAAACTCCTGTACCCCGATGGCACGCTGCAGGAAGCGGGCGGCATCGTCTGGAGCAGCGGCAATCCGTGGAACTACGGTCGTCGTGCCAATCCGCACGATCCGCGCTTCTGCTATGCCCGTCAGACGGATTATCTGTCGGGTGCGTGCGTGATGCTTCCGATCTCGTTATGGAACGAGATCGGTGGTTTCAGCGAGACGTACGTACCCGCGTATTTCGAGGATACCGATCTTGCTTTCCAGGTGCGTGAACGCGGCTACAAAACG
>DAOLKH010000443.1:0-1932 GCA_035331685.1 Pseudomonadales bacterium | reverse complement strand
CGGATGTGATTCAAGGCGCGGCCCAAGCGTACCCACGGGCGCGGTATCGATCGCATCGACGAACAGCACAGCATGCGGGTTACCCATGTTGACGACGGCCAACTCGAGCGGCTCACCGTCCACCTCGACCAGATGCAGCTCCCGTGGCGCGTCGGCCACGAACGGAATTTCATCCGGCAGGAACTTCGGCACCCCCATGTTCACAACGATGCGACCCTCGGGCGTGACGCGCAGTTCGATCACCCCTGTGGTGGTTTCCACCCGGATGAGATCCTTGCGGGTCAATCCCCGCTCACGCACGAAGCGGGCAAGACAACGGGCACCGTTGCCGCACTGCCCGGCCTCCGATCCATCGGCATTGAAGATCCGGTAATGGAAATCCACATCCGGATCGCGCGCCCGCTCGACCATCAGCAACTGGTCGAAGCCCACACCGAAATGACGGTCTGCCATCGAGCGGATCTGCGCACTGCTCAGGTGCACGGGCCGCCGCGTGGCATCGATCACCACAAAATCATTGCCGATGCCGTGCATCTTCGTGAATGGCAGAGGGCGCGGGTTCATCCGGCTCAGGCTCAGGCCCGGGGCGCCAGCGGCAGTGCGCGCTTGTGTGCGCTGCGCTCATAGGCACGCACGATGCGTTCGAAGCATGCACCATCGACGGGCAGCCCGTGCAGAAACGCATCGATATCGTCGTAGCTGACACCGTGAGCGGCCTCATCCGGCCTGCCCGGAGCGAGCGCCTCCAGATCGGCCGTCGGTATCTTGTGCACCAGGTGCGGCGGAGCCCCCAGCCAGGCCGCGATGGCGCGAATCTGGGATTTCACCAGACCATGCAGCGGTGTGATGTCACAGGCGCCATCGCCGAACTTGGTGAAGAACCCCATCACCGCTTCGGCGGCATGATCGGTACCGATGACCAGTCCGTTCGTGGCGTTGGCGATCGCGAACTGGGCCACCATGCGCATGCGTGCCTTGATGTTGCCGAGCACGAAATCGCGACGCTCGTGCGCCAGCGTCTGCACCTGAGCGAGCTGCGTCGCCAGGCCGAGAACAGCGGCTTTGATATCGACACTGCTCTCCTCATCGGCGCGAACGAATGCGAGTGCCGCGCGTGCGTCGTGCTCGTCGTGCTGCTCCGCGTATGGCAGGCGAACGGCGATGAACCGATAGCCGTCATCACCGGCTTCGGCACGCAGCGCCTCGACTGCAAGCTGGGCGAGCCGTCCTGCCAACAGCGAATCGATGCCGCCGCTGATGCCCAGCACCAGCGTCTTCAGTCCGCTATCGAGAAGGGCACTCTTGATGAAGGCGATGCGTCTTGCCGTCTCCGCCCGCAGTGCCGCTTCGTCGATGAACGCGGGAACCACCCCGAGGGCTGCGGCAATTTCATGCTGGCGAGCGCGCATCCCACCCGGCTGCGTCCGGGCAGCCGGATGCCTTCCGCCCTGCCACAGACGCGGGGCGAACTTCAGTGTGCCGAAGTAATCCTCCACCGTCTCCGCCCGCCGGATCAGCTCGACCTCGCCGTCCTCACGCAACAACAGCTCCTGTGGACGCAGCTTGCCGTTGTAGTTGAAGCCCATGGCGATGCCGTGCGCACCGGTATCGTGGATGAGCAGCAGATCGCCGTCGGCAACCGGGGGCAGCGGGCGCTGGACCGCGAACTTGTCGTTGTTCTCGCACAGCGAACCGACCACGTCGACCGGTTGGTCGTTCACCGTCGCCACCTTGCCCAGCACATCGATATGGTGATACGCACCGTACATGCCCGGTCGCATCAGCGAGGACATGCAGGCATCGACGCCGATAAAGGTGCGGTAGGTATCCTTGCGGTTGATCGCCCGCGTGACCAGCACGCCATGCGGGCCGGTGATGTACCTCCCGCTCTCCATGTACAGACGCGGCACATAGCCGATGCGCGCGCCAAAG
>DAOLKH010000442.1:0-1933 GCA_035331685.1 Pseudomonadales bacterium | reverse complement strand
GATACGGTCTGGCGATTCGACGCATCCCGTGGACGCATCTCGCGCGTTTCCGTGCACACCGGCATCCGTAACTGGAACTTCACTGAAATCGTCGACGGGCTGCAGGTCGGTGATCGCATCGTCGTTTCGCTCGATCAGGAGAAGCTGGAAGACGGGCTGCTGGTGACAGCTGTCAATGATTGAACTGCACGCAATCTGCCGCACGTTTCGTGTCGGTGACAGCGAAGTCAATGCGCTGCGTGATGTGACGCTCACGATCGAACGCGGCGAATATATTTCGGTGATGGGGCCGTCCGGCTCCGGCAAGTCGACGCTGCTGAACGTTCTGGGCCTGCTCGATCGTCCTGATAGCGGCGAGTACCTGCTCGATGGCATCGCGACGAGTGTGCTCGGCGAAGAGGCACGTGCACGGTTGCGCCGTGACCACATCGGTTTCGTTTTCCAGTCCTATCACTTGATTCCCCGGCTCAGCGCCTGTGAAAACATCGAGTTGCCACTGCTGCTCGCAGGCATCCCGGTGCGGGAGCGACGGGTTGCGGTCGACGCGGTGCTCGAACGTCTGGGACTCGCCGATCGCGCCCGCCATCAACCGAACCAGCTCTCCGGCGGGCAGCGCCAGCGGGTTGCAATCGGACGCAGCATCGTGATGAAGCCGGAATTGCTGCTTGCCGACGAGCCGACCGGAAATCTCGACACGCGCAGTGGCGCGGAGGTCGTGGCGCTGCTGGAGGAACTCAACCGCGACGGCATCACGCTGATGGTCGTCACGCATGACCCTGCGCTTGGCAAGCGTGCGCGTCGGCTTCTTGGCATGCGTGATGGTGCGATCAGCAGCGATATCACGACCGGAAGCATCGATGCGCACGCTTGACCTGGTCGGCTTCACGCTGCTGGTCCTGCGCCGGCAACGCTTTCGCAGCTTCATGCTGTTGCTGTCGGTCGGCATCGGTGTTGCTGCAGTGCTGGTGCTGATTGCCCTCGGCGAGGGCGCCCGCGGTTATGTGATGCGCGAGTTCGAATTCATAGGCAAGGACATCGTCGTGATGTTTCCCGGTCGCAAGAGCACCACCGGTGGGCTGCCGCCGGTCACCGGTGTGACCACGCGCGAAATCACGCTCAATGACCTGACGGTGGTTGCACGCACGGTGCACGGATTCGACGCGATCGCACCACTGGTCATCGGCAATGCAGAAGTCTCCTTCGGCAATCGCGCCCGCGAGGCCGTGATCATCGGCAGCAACGCGGATTTCTTCCCGATGCGTCACCTCGCCATCGCTCGCGGCCATGCACTGCCCGTGCTCGACCTCACGCTCGGCAGTCCGGTAGCGGTGATCGGCAGCACGATCGAGCGCGAGTTGTTCGGCTCGCGTTCGGCGATCGGCGATTGGGTACGCATGCGCGGTTACCGGTTTCGTGTGATCGGCGTGCTCGAGGGACGGGGTGATTCCTTCGGCATGGATCTCAGCGAATCCATTTTCATACCGGTTGCATCGGCGCAGACACTGTTCGATACCCAGGCGCTGTTTCGCGTCATGTTGCGCGTGCGCCCGGGAGCTGACGTGGAGAACGCAAAACGCGATCTGCTGGCACGGATGACCGCACTGCATGATGGCAACGAAGACGTCACTGTAGTCAGCCCCGATGCGATGATCAGCACCTTCGACGACATCCTGCGCATGCTGACGCTCGCGATCGCCGGTATTGCTGCGGTCAGTCTCGTCGTTGCAGGGATTCTGGTGATGAACCTGATGCTCATTTCCGTACGCCAGCGCACCGCTGAAATCGGACTCCTGAAGGCACTCGGCGCTCCCGCGGCGCAGGTGCGCACGTTGTTTCTTGCGGAAGCCGGATTGCTGGCCGCCGCAGGCGTGCTGCTTGGCTCAACCGTCGGCTATGCCGCCACGGCACTGCTCTGTCTCATCTACCCCGAGAT
>DAOLKH010000441.1:0-1937 GCA_035331685.1 Pseudomonadales bacterium | reverse complement strand
GCAGTTGCCGACGACCATCGCGCGCTGCGTGGCCTCGACGTAGTAGCTGTGCACGAAATAGAACCGCGCGTGTTGCGGGATGCCGCGCCACAGCGGATGCGCTGCCTGGCGCACGCCGTTCCACCCCATGTGCGGCACCTTCAGCCGCAGGCCCTGCGCGTCGAGCAGCTCCTGCCCGAAGTGACGCACGCGCCCCGGCAGGATACCCAGGCAACGGGTGCCGCCGTTTTCCTCGCTGCTGTCCATCAGTGCCTGCATGCCGGCGCAGATCGCGAGCAACGGCTTCTCGTCTGCGGCACGGCGCAACGGCTCGACCAGACCCCGGCGCACGAGCCCGTCCATGCAGTCGCGGATCGCGCCCACACCGGGAAACACCACGCGCTCGGCGCCGTCGATCAGCGCCGGATCAGCGCTGACGACGATCTCGGCATCGGGCGCCACGCTGGCCAGCGCCTTCGCGACCGAGTGCAGATTGCCCATGCCATAGTCGACCACCACGACTCGCTGCATCGAGATGCCCTACAACAGTCCCTTGGTCGACGGCAGCGCGCCGCCGGCGCGAGGATCGGTGGCTACCGCCATGCGCAGCGCGCGACCGAAGGCCTTGAACACCGTCTCCGCCTGGTGGTGCGCGTTCAGCCCGCGCAGATTGTCGATGTGCAGCGTCACTGCGGCGTGATTCACGAAGCCCTGGAAAAACTCGCGGCAGAGGTCGACGTCGAATTCGCCGATGCGCGCGCGCGTGAACGGCACGTCGAACTCGAGCCCAGGACGACCCGACAGATCGATCACTACCCGCGACAGCGCCTCGTCGAGCGGTACGTAGGCGTGCCCGTAGCGCACCAGCCCGGCCTTGTTGCCGAGCGCCTTTGCGAAGGCCTGCCCGAGCGTGATGCCCACGTCCTCTGCCGTGTGGTGGTCGTCGATGTGCAGATCGCCTTCGGCCTGTACCGTGAGGTCGAACAGGCCGTGGCGCGCGATCTGCTCAAGCATGTGATCCAGAAACGGGATGCCGGAAGCAAGTTCGGCTCGCCCCGTACCGTCGAGGTTCACGCGCACGAAAATCTTCGTCTCCAGGGTATCGCGCTGGACTTCCGCACTGCGCTCGCTCATTTCGGCTGCTCCCGGGCCAGTGGCCGGCAAATGAAGGCGGCGATTATAGGGAACCCGCCCCGGCTTTTCAGCCTGACGATTCCGCTACAATCCGGCAGCACCAACCGCCTGCCACGGATCCACAGTCTATGAAAGCGCTGCTGAAATGGTCTGCAATCGGCATTGCCACCCTGCTCGTGGCCGGCGTCGGCGCCACCTTCGTACTGCGCGCGCTGGTCGACGAGGAGCGACTGCGTACCACGCTGCTCGAACTGGTCAATGCCCGCATCGACGGCGAACTGCGCATCGACGGGCCTCTGCAGCTCGCCGTATGGCCCACGCTCTCCGTGGCGGCGAAGGACGTCCATCTGATTGCGCCGCGCGGCGCCACCCAGGAGCTTGCCAGCGCACGCGAACTGCGCCTCGGGGTGGCGCTGCTGCCACTGCTCAGCGAGGAGCTGCAGGTGCACGAACTGCGTCTCGCCGGGCTGCGACTGGCTGCGAATTGCGATCGCAGCGGACGCTGCAACTGGTCCGCCCTCGGCGGAACAGGGGCCAACGGCACCGCAGCGGCAGACACCGGCGCCGGTGACGCCGCAGCGGCACCGCTTGCGCTCGGCATCGAACGCATCCGCATCGACGATGCCGAGATCGGTTACCGCGATGAACGCGACGGCACGCACGTCGAGGCAACAGGACTCACGCTGGCCGGTGACGACATCAATTCGCGCGGCGAAGCGTTCCGGCTGCGCGGCGAAGCGAAGATCCGCAGCGGCACCCCGGCGCGCGAGTTCGCGCTGAACGTGCAGACCACAGCCAGGCTGGACGGCCGGGCGCACACGGCC
>DAOLKH010000440.1:0-1955 GCA_035331685.1 Pseudomonadales bacterium | reverse complement strand
ACGACATCATCGAGACGCTGTTCCTGAACATGTTCTACGGCGGCAAGCTGAAGGCGATGCCGCCGAAGCTGCTGAGCGATGACGGAGACAACGTGGTGATCCGCCCGCTTGCCTATTGCCGCGAAGAAGACCTCGAGGCGTACGCCGCGTATCGGGAGTTTCCGATCATTCCGTGCAATCTGTGCGGTTCGCAGGACAATCTGCAGCGCAAGGCGATCAAGGAGATGCTGCGCGACTGGGAGCGTCGCTTTCCGGGACGCATCGACTCGATCTTCGGCGCAATCGGCAACGTGGCGCCGTCCCAGCTCGCCGATCCCCGCCTGTTCGATTTCCGCTCCCTGCGCGCCCGCCCGCCGGCGACCGACCGCATCCGCGCGATCAACGTGGGTTGAGTGCAGCCTGTTCCAGGGCGGAATCGAAGCCGTCCTTCCTGCTCGTCTGGCATATGGATTGGCCCGAAATATGCACACGCTGCTGCGTGGTCAGCAGCGCTGGTCGCTGCGCCAAGAATCCGTCACATGACGTGGAACGCTTTCGGGGAGGAGCCGGTGATGGTCGAGCGGGCCGATATCGCACAGGTGCTGGCGCAGATGCGCTCGATCCAGGCGCAGATGCACCGCCCGGTGCACGAGACGATGCCGGGGCGGATCGAACCGGGGCAACTGCTTCGCCCCCAGGAGGATGCGCCGGCCTTCGGTGCGCTGTTCGGCCAGGCGATCGAGCGTGTGAATGCCGTGCAGCAGGAAGCGAATGTGCTGCGCGAAGGCTATGAACTCGGAAAGCCCGGAGTCAGTCTCACGCAGGTGATGATCGCGGCAGAGAAGTCGAGTATCGCGTTCGAGGCGATGACGCAGGTGCGCAATCGCCTGGTCGATGCGTACAAGGAAATAATGAATATGCCGGTCTGATACCCGAGGTATCAGCGGCGGAGGCACTGTGAGCATGGCAGAACAGGAAGTGCAGGGCGGAGCACAGTTGCCTGCAGTGAGTGCCGGTGCGGGGGCTGCGACGCTGACCCCCTATATCGCCGGCATTGCCACCCTGTCGATTCCGCGCCAGGTCGGTGTGATCGTCGGCCTGGCGGTCAGCATCGCGCTCGCCGTATGGCTGGTGCTGTGGTCGCAGGGTGCCGACATGCGCCCGCTCTACGGCAGCATGGAAAATCTCGATGCGGCTGCCGTGACCGGCACGCTGGAGTCGCGCGGCATCAAGTACCGTATCGACGCTGACAGCGGTGCGCTGCTGGTCGAGTCTTCGCGGCTGCACGAGGCGCGGCTGGCGTTGGCGCAGGCGGGCGTGCCGAGCCAGCGCGCGGTGGGGCTCGAGATGCTCGAACGCGATCAGGGCATTGGTACCAGCCAGTTCATCGAGACGGCGCGCTATCGGCGTGGCCTCGAAAACGAACTCGCACGCACGATTGCGAGCATCAACGGTGTACGCAGCGCGCGTGTGCATCTGGCACTGCCGGAGCGCTCGGCGTTTGTGCGCGATCAGCGCAAGGCAGCGGCCTCGGTACTGCTCGAGGTGCAACCCGGGCGCGTGGTCGAGGAAGGACAGGTGCGGGCGATCGGCAATCTGGTCGCCTCCAGCGTGCCCGGGCTGGAATTGGCCGCGGTGACGATCGTCGATCAGCACGGCAAGCTGCTGTCGGACTTCACCGAGGATGTCGAGGCGGCAGCTGCAAATCGCCAGCTCGAATACACAGCCCGCCTCGAAGACCAGCTCGTGCAGCGGGTACACCGCATTCTCGACCCCATCGTCGGCAACGGCCACTACAAGGCCGAAGTCACTGCGGATGTGGATTTCACCGCCGTGGAGCGCGCCGACGAGATCTACAACCCCGACTTGCCAGCGTTGCGCAGCGAACAGCGTCTCGACGAGCAGCGTACAGGCGGTGCTGCCGGTGCCGGCATTCCGGGTGCGCTCAGCAACCAACCGCCGGTGGGTGGGGTGGC
>DAOLKH010000439.1:0-1963 GCA_035331685.1 Pseudomonadales bacterium | reverse complement strand
CAGCGCCGGCGCAACGCATCGCGTCCCGCCGCATCGGCCCGCTGAAAGCTCGTCCCGTCGTAGAGCACTTCTCCCGCCGCTGGCTCCAGCAGCCCGATCATGTGTTTCAGCAGCGTCGACTTGCCGCAGCCGCTGCCGCCCATGATCACGAACACATCACCACGATTCACCGTGAAGTCGAGATCGCGCTGGATCACGCGTGAACCGTAGGCCATCGTCAGTCCGCAGACCTCGATGTGCGCTTGTGGCATCTGCACCGCTCAGATCCCCAGCCGCTGGTACAGGATGTTGAACGCGGCGTCGGCCACGACCAGCCATACGATGGCGCTGACCACGGCGCGCGTGGTCGCCTTGCCGACCGCCTCCGAACTGCGCCCGCAACGCATCCCGGCGTGACAACCGGTCACGGCGATCAGCAAGCCAAAGACAACGCTCTTCGCCTCGCCGGTCATGATGTGCGTGAGCGTGACCACGTTGCGCGTCTCGTTCATGTACTGTGTCCACGAAACGTCCATGCCGAGCGCAACCAGCGCACCGCCGCACATGCCGAGCACGCTGCTGTAGAGCGCGAGCAACGGCATCACGAGCACCAGCGCAAGCAGGCGCGGCAGCACCAGGAACTCGGTCGGATCGATGCCGAGGGTGCGCACCGCGTCGATCTCCTCGCGCGTCTGCATCGTGCCGAGCTGCGCCGCGAACGCCGCGCCCGTGCGCCCGGCCATGATCACGGCGGTCATCAGCGCGCCCATCTCGCGCACCATGCCGATCCCGACCAGGTCGGCGACATAGACCTGCGCACCGAACTGGCGCAACTGCACCGAGCCCAGATACGCGAGGATCATGCCGACCAGCACGCTGATCAACGTCACGATACCGATTGCCGCCGGGCCGGTCTGCTGCACGAACCACAGGAAGTCGACGCCACGCGTGCTCGCACGCCCCATGCACAGGCGCATGCTGGCCAGAACCAGCTCGCCGATGAACCCCAGCCCATCCCGCAGCCCCCGCCATGCCGCGACGAACGACTCGCCACGCAGCAGACGCCGCCACCACGGCGCAGACACGGGCGCTGCGTCGTCGTGCGGCGGAACCGTGCGCGCCAGATCGAGCAGGCGCAACGCCCCCCCCGGCAGACCGTCGCGGCACAGCGCAACGCCCGCCTCCTCGCAACACGCTTCCAGCCGGTACAGCAACGTGACCAGCAGCGAATCCCAGGCACCGAGCGCGCCGCAGTCGAAAGCGAGTTCGCGCACGTCCATCGCGCGCAGCTCGCGCAGCAGAGCGGCATTTGCGCCACTGCCCTGCGCCAGCAACCAGTCACCGGCAAGGATCAGCACAGCCTGCCGGCCACGGCGCTCCAGCGTGCAGCGAGCTGCGCGCGGCGCCGTGGCCGTGCTCACATGCGCTCCGCGAGGTTGCCGCTGCGCTCCAGCCACTCGCGCCGATCGCCGGAGCGCTTCTTTGCCAGCAACATGTCGAGCAGCTGATCGGCGCCATCTTCAGGGCTCAGCGTGAGCTCGACCAGGCGGCGCGTATCGGGCGTCATCACCGTCTCGCGCAACTGCAACGGATTCATCTCGCCGAGCCCCTTGAAGCGCTGCACGTTGACCTTGCCCTTCTTTTTCTCGGCTTCGATCAGGTTCAGCACGCCCTGTTTTTCGGCCTCGTCGAGTGCGTAGTAGACGTCCTTGCCGACGTCGATCCGGTAGAGCGGCGGCATCGCGACGAATACGCGCCGCGATTCGACCAGCGCACGGAAATGACGCACGAACAGCGCGCACAGCAGCGTCGCGATATGCAGGCCATCGCTGTCGGCATCGGCAAGGACGCACACCTTGCCGTAACGCAGGCCGGAGAGATCGCTGCAACCGGCCCAACGAGGACGATTGGCGCCGCAAGGACAAGAGTGGTTCGGCCCTGGCCGAGGAAGAGCCCGAAGAGGGCACAACGGAGGATGGCAAGG
>DAOLKH010000438.1:0-1972 GCA_035331685.1 Pseudomonadales bacterium | reverse complement strand
CTTCAGGCTGAGCTGGAACCAGTCGCGGCAGGTCACACGGTTGCCGGACCAGTTGTGGAAGTATTCGTGCGCGACGATCCCGGCGATACGCTGGAAGGCCGCATCGGTGGTGATTGCCGGATTCGCGAGCACTGCCTGGGTGTTGAAGATGTTGAGTCCCTTGTTCTCCATCGCACCCATGTTGAAATCGTCGACCGCGACGATCATGAACGTGTCGAGATCGTACTCGCGCCCGAATCTTTCCTCGTCCCAGCGCATCGCCTGCTGCAGCGAGCGCAGTGCGAACCCGCATTTGTCGAGGTCCTTCTCTTCGACGAAGATCCGCAACACGACCTCGCGACCCGAGCAGGTCACGAAACGATCCTCGACCCGGGCAAGATTTCCGGCTACCAGCGCAAACAGATAACCGGGTTTCGGAAACGGATCTTCCCAGCACACCCAGTGACGGCCACCGTCGAGCTCACCCGCACCAACCCGGTTGCCGTTGCTCAGCAGTACCGGAAAACGCTCGCGATCGGCGACGATCGTCGTCGTGTAGCGCGCAAGCACGTCGGGGCGATCCGGAAAGAACGTGATACGGCGAAATCCCTCGGCTTCGCACTGCGTGCAGTACATTCCGCGCGACAGGTACAGCCCCTCGAGCGCCGTATTGTCCTGTGGTCGCAGCTCGACCAGCGTCTCGAGTTCGAAGCGATCCGGAACCTCATCCATTTCGAGACCGGCCGCATCGTGGCGGTAGCGCGCTGGCGGCAGCGCGACGCCGTCCAGCATGATCGAGTGCAATGCCAGCGAATGGCCATCGAGGCGTAACGTTCGCGCCGACTGCGCTGCAGCCGGATTGCGCACGATGCGCAGGCGACTGCGCACCCGTGTGGCGTCATCACCGAGTTCGAAGTGCAGATCGACGTGGCTCACCAGATACGGTGGCACCCGATAGTCACGCAGCAACACCGCGCGCGGCGACGCATCGTCCATCATCGACGCTTCCTCAGCCGGCCAGGCCGCTGGCACGCACGATGCGGATCAGCTCCGGTTCCTCGTCGGCAGGGGTTGCGCAGACCTCGCCACGTGTCTTGCTGCCGCAATCGATATAGCCCGTGCGTTCCTCGCTGGGCAGGTTGTGCGCCTCCCACGCGATCAGCGCCTGCATGCACAACTCGCGCTGCTCACCGGCCAGCGCTGCGCCGTCGGCCCATTTGCCGATCTCGATCGCACGCCGCAGACCGCTGTGCACCTCCGGCGTGATCAGTTGCAGCATCGCCTCGAAATCCATCGCGCTACCTCCCATCGGCTCCCGTGGCGGAGGGGCGCGAGTATAACAAAGCGGCACCGAACCCCAGCAACGCGCCAAGTGCCAGGCCCCCCGCGTGCGCGGCGTTCGCAATCGCACCGAAACCGATCGCCTCCACCACTCCGCTCATGCACACCAGCAACCAGATCAGCATTGCCGCCATGACTCCGGGCGGAAGTGCCACAGCAGGCTGTGCCCCCATGCGCGTCCATGCCCACGCATAACCCAGCAGCCCATAGATCACGCCCGACATGCCGCCGAACATCACGGTGCCATCGTAGAGGTACTGCGCGATGTTGCCGCCAGCGCCGGTCAGCACCAGCAACGCCAGCATCGTGAGCGAGCCGCGTGCACTCTCGATGCGTCGGCCGAGCTCCCACAGCCACAGCATGTTGAATGCCAGATGCAGCAGTCCGAAATGCAGGAAAACCGGGGTGAGCAGACGCCAGTACTCGCCCCGCCCGTAGGTAGCCATCACGCTTTCGAACACGGGATTTCCGGCGGGATCCAGATGAAAGCCGGTGAAGCTCAACCAGCGCAGCACGCGACCATCATGGTCGAGGAATACCAGCAGCGTGCCCACGATGCTGAGCACGATCGCCGCCACGCCAGAAGGCGTGGAAGCGGGGAGGCGTGCCGAGGGATTCGAGGACCTGCCGCAGGATACGATCGCGGCTCATC
>DAOLKH010000437.1:0-1976 GCA_035331685.1 Pseudomonadales bacterium | reverse complement strand
AATCCAGTACCGCCCTGGCGCTCATCTCGCGCGTGCCGGTGAATGCCTCGAGCGCATCGGGCCAGGGCCGTGAGCGCCCCATCGCGAGCATCGCCTCGAGCCTGGCGCCGACATCACGGTTGCCGTAGAACGAGCAGCGGTGCAGCGGCCCCTTCCAGCCTGCAATTTCACATGCACGCTGGTAGAACTGGAACTGCAACATGCGCGCAAGAAAATAGCGCGCATACGGCGTACTGGCCGGGATGTGGTACTTCGCGCCCGGATCGAAATCCTCCTCGCCGCGCGCCACCGGCGGAACCACCCCCATGTACACAAGACGCAGATCGTGCCACGCCCTGTTGTACGCCTCGGGCGGGATGCTGCCGTCGAACACACCCCAGCGCCACTTGTCGACGAGCACGGTCCACGCCATTCCGGGCACCTTCTCCAGCGCCTGGCGCAACAACAGACCAATGTCACGCGATGCATCAGGTATCTGTCCGGCATCCAGCAGGCCAACGTGCACGAGATAATCCGGCGTCACCGACAACGCGACCATGTCGCCGATCGCTTCGTGAAAGCCATCGTTCGCGCTGCCCAGATACAGATAGGGTTGCCGGCTGTAGGCGCGTTGGTAGAAGCTGTGCCCGAGTTCATGGTGCACGGTCACGAAGTCGGTCGCGCTGACCCGCATGCACATCTTGATCCGCAGATCGTCGCGGTTGTCCAGATCCCACGCCGAGGCATGGCAGACCACATCGCGATCACGCGGGCGGGTGAGCATCGAACGCTTCCAGAACGTCTGCGGCAACGGCGCAAAACCGAGGGAGGTGAAAAACCCCTCGGCAGTCTCGACGATCCGCGCCGGATCGTAGTTCGCCGCACGCAACAATTCACCGAGGTCATGACCGATGTCACCGACGTCCTGCGGTGCAACGAGATCGTAGATCGAATCCCACTGCTGTGCCCACATGTTGCCGAGCAGGTCGGCACGCAGTGGTCCGCGCGGTGCCTGTACCGCCTCGCCATACCGGCGGCTCAGCGCACGACGCGTGTAGCAGTGCAGCTGCTCGTAGAGCGGCTTCACTTCGTTCCACAAGCGCTCGTTCAGCGCCGCAAACTCCTGCGGTTCCATGTCGTAGTTGGAGCGCCACATCGCACCAAGATCGGCAAAGCCCAGCTCGCGCGCTCCTTCGTTCGCCATCTCGACCAGGCGGCGGTAATCGGCACGCATCGATTTGCCGATCGCGTGCCACGACGTCCACATTTCGCGCAGCACGTCGGGATCGCGTTCGCTGCGCATCAGCACCTCGAGCTCGGCGCCGCGCTTCGGCGCACCACGATAGGTTCCCTTGCCTTTGGCGTACGCGGACTGCAGACGCGTCGCCAGCATGGCGAGCTCCTCCGCAGCACCGGCGCGCTGCGGCGCCGGCAACACGATTCCCTGCGTCAGGATGTCGAGCTTGCGTCGTGTATCGGTCGACAGGTCAGGCACTGCGGCGAAACCGACTGCTTCGCTCGCGTACTTCACCTGCAATGCGGTGCCCTGGGCTGCTGCGCGCGCATTCAGCCAGTCGGTGTCCTCGGTGATATGCGTTGCATTGACCCACGCGACCTTCGCTGCGTAGACCGAGAAGTCGCCGAGCTCGCGTTCCGCTGCGGCCACGAAGGCATCGGCGGCTGCGGCATCGCGCACGCGCGTGACAGCCGGCGCGATCCCGGCCGACTCGCCGGCACCCTGATCGCGCACATCCTTCGTGCTGCAGGCGGCCAGCACCAGCGCGATGGCGACCAACAAAATCCGCTTCATCATCGGTCCGTCTTCTTCGCTTGTGGCCGCGACCAGGTTCAGCGCTGGCGTTCCGCCTCGCGCAACTCGGCGAGCGGCACGGAACCCGCGCTCCGCACCGGCCGGTCCGGCTCAGGCGCGCGCAGCGGCTCGCATTCGTGCAATTCCTGCAGCGACCGGCGTGCGAGCTCCTGATACTGCAACGCTC
>DAOLKH010000436.1:0-1987 GCA_035331685.1 Pseudomonadales bacterium | reverse complement strand
GGTCGGAAGCGATGTGCTGGCACCCCACGAGCGTCGCCAGATCACGGCGACGGCACCGGACACCTCGCACATCGGCCTCACCGAAGCGGGCACGCTGCTTTCCTCACCGGGACCGCTGCCACCGGATCCACCGGATACCTCGCACCTCACGCTGGCTCCACCGGGCAGCGTGCTCACAGAGCCGCGCGCGGCACCCGCTGGTGTGCAGCCGGACATCAGTGCGCTGGAGTTGCTCCCGCCGGCGTGAACTCGCCACGCAACGGCTGGCGCGGCAACCGCACCGTGACGCACAGGCCGGGAGCATTGTCCCCGAGTTCGACGCTCCCGCCGTGCAGATTGCCGACCGCGCGTACCAGACTCAGCCCGAGTCCGTTACCCGGATAGCCGCTGCGGCTCGTCTCGACGCGGTAGAAACGCTCGAACACCCGGGCCCGCTCCGACTCCGCAATGCCCGGCCCGTCGTCACGGAATTCGATCTCGACGGTCTCCGGCGCACAGCGCATCACCACCGTCACATGGCCGTCGACCGGCGCGTACTTGATCGCGTTGTCCAGCAGGTTCGCAAAGGCCTGGAACAGCAGGTCCCGATCGAACACACCGGGGCAAGCCGGTGGCAGGTCGATCTGCACCGCCTGGCGTTTTTCGGCTGCCAGCGGCTCGTAGAACTCGCATACATCACGCACGATCAGCGCAACGTCGGTCGGCGCAAAGCCCGAGCGGGCGCTGCCGGCCTCGATCTGCGCGATGCGCAGCAGTGCGTTGAATGTCGCCAGCAGATCGTCCGACTCCTGCAGCATCCCCGCAACGGCATCATCGCGAGCCTCATCCGCTCCCGACCCCAGGCTTGCGATGCGGTTGCGCAGGCGTGTGAGCGGCGTGCGCAAATCGTGCGCGATGTTGTCCGACAACTGCTGCAGGTTGGCCATCAGTTGCGCGATGCGGTCGAGCATGTGATTGAGATTGACGATCAGGCGGCGGAAGTCGTCGTCGCGGTTGTCGTCAAGCAGCGGAATCCGCTGGCTGAGATCACCGGCCAGGATCGTCGCGATGCTGTCGTTGACCTCGCCGATCAGCCGCTGCAGACGCATCGCCAGCAACGCGGCACCGATCGCCCCGACCACGATCGTCGCCAGCATCGCCTGCACCAGCACGGTGAGCGTCAGCCGCAGGAACTCGCTGATGTCCTTGTAGTGTCTCACGACCAGCAGGCGCGAGCCGTCGGCCAGAAGAGTGCTGGAGCCGATGAAATCGAGCGGTGCCTGCGCTCCCGAAACCTCTTCCAGCACGTGTTCGAGCCCGACCCATTCCTTGCCTTCGCCGACCCGCTCCGGCCAGCGCGAGAGGTTGCCGGCGATCCTTTCCCCACCGGCGTCGACCAGCAGATAGAAGAGTCGCGGGAAACTTGCCGCCTGCACGCGCTCGCCAATCGCGGCGGCCGTTGCCTGCACGCCACCGCTGGCATGGATGCGCCCCAGGGTCTGCTGTTCGGAGCCGATCAGCGCATTCAGTCCACGGAAGTAGCCGACCGTAACCCATGCATAGCCGATCGCCAGCACGACGAACACCGCCAGGCTGACCCCGGTGAGGTACAGCACCGCATAGCGGAATGTTTCAGCGTGCAGGATCCGGCTCGGGTTCATCGAGCATGTACCCTGCGCCACGCACGGTCTTCAGCAACGGGCGGTCGAAATCCCTGTCCAGTTTCTGTCGCAGCCGGCTGATATGCACGTCGATCACGTTGGTCTGCGGATCGAAGTGATAATCCCAGACGTTCTCGAGCAGCATCGTGCGCGTCACGACCTGCCCCGCATGCTTCATCAGGTACTCGAGAAGGCGAAACTCGCGCGGCTGCAGGTTGAGCTGACGGCCAGCGCGCACCACCTTGTGCGACAGCAGATCCATCTCGAGATCGGCGACGCGCAGGCGTGTGACTGCCGACGATGCATCCTTGCGTCGCAACAGCACCTCGATGCGCGCCAGCGGCTGC
>DAOLKH010000435.1:0-1991 GCA_035331685.1 Pseudomonadales bacterium | reverse complement strand
ACAGGAAGCGCCCGAGAAGTTCATCGTCTGCAACGCCGACGAAGGTGATTCGGGCACCTTTTCCGATCGCATGCTGGTGGAGGGTGACCCGTACACGCTGCTCGCCGGCATGCTGATCGCCGGGCTCGCGGTCGGTGCAACGCGGGGCTACATCTATCTGCGCATCGAATACCCGCACGCTCGCCGGGTGCTCGAGGCTGCGATTCGCACCGCACGCGAATGCGGGCTGCTCGGCGAACGCGTGCTGGGCAGTTCACGGCGTTTCGACATCGAACTTCGCCTCGGCGCCGGCGCGTACATCTGCGGCGAGGAGACGGCACTGCTCGAAAGCATCGAAGGTCGGCGCGCCGAAGTGCGTTACCGCCCACCACTGCCCGCGGTCAAGGGACTGTGGGGGCAGCCGACGGTGGTCAACAACGTCATCACGCTCGCCACGGTACCGATCATCCTCGAGCGTGGCGCGGCGTTTTATCGCGACTTTGGCGCCGGTGACTCGCGCGGCACACTCCCGCTGCAGCTCGGCGGCAACGTGAAGCGTGGCGGACTGGTCGAAAAGGCTTTCGGCCTCAGCGTGCGCGAACTCATCGAGGATTTCGGCGAAGGCACGCTGAGCGGTCGCCCGGTGCAGGCGGTACAGGTCGGCGGCCCACTCGGCGCCTACCTCACCGCAGCACAGCTCGACACGCCGCTCACCTACGAAGGACTGGCGAGCATTGGTGCGATGCTCGGCCACGGCGGTGTGGTGGTGTTCGGCGACAGCACCGACATGCTCGAGATGGCACGCTTCGCGATGGAGTTCTGCGCGCACGAATCCTGCGGCAAGTGCACCCCGTGTCGCATCGGCTCCACGCGCGCCGAGGAACTGCTCGCACGCCTGTGCGCGGGCCACGCGACGCGCGCCGAAGTCGAACAGCTCGACCGTCTCTGCTCCACGATGATCGACGGCTCGCTGTGCGGCCTGGGCGGCATGGCACCCTACCCGGTACGCAGCATCCTGCGCGGCTTTCCCGAAGTGCTCACACGCCGGCTGGCCTGAAGGAGGACGACGGCATGCATTCGATCAGGCACCGCGATCTGGGGACACCGGCCCCGCAGGCACCGGAGCCGGTGATCAGCCTGGAGATCGACGGTCACAGCGTCAGCGTGCCGCAAGGCACCTCCGTGCTGCGCGCCGCCGCACTTGCCGGCGTCGACGTGCCGAAGCTCTGCGCCACCGACACGCTGCAGGCCTGTGGCTCGTGCCGGCTGTGCCTGGTCGAGATCGAAGGTCAGAAGGGACTGCCAGCGTCCTGCACCACGCTCGCCGCACCCGGCATGAAGGTGAGGACCACATCGCCGCACATCGAGGAGATCCGCAGGGGCGTGCTCGAACTCTACGTCTCCGAGCAACCCGCCGACTGGGCCAGCAGACCAGCGCACCAGGGCACCCGGCTGCTGCAGATGGCAACCCGGCACGGCGTGCTCGACTCCCCCTACGCGAGCGCGGCGCCGCCGGCCCTGCAGGCGATCTCACGCGATGACTCGAACCCGTATTTCCGCTTCGACAGCAGCCTCTGCATCGTCTGTTCGCGCTGTGTGAGCGCCTGCAACGATATCCAGGGCACTTTCGCACTCACCGTCGAAGGACGCGGCCTCGCCTCGCGCATCGTCGCAAGCCAGCACGAATCCTTCCTCGCCTCCGAATGCGTTTCCTGTGGCCAATGCGTCGAGAGCTGCCCGACCGGAGCGCTCAGCGAGAAATCCCGCCTTGCGATCGGCCTGCCCGAGCACGTGGTGACGACCACCTGCGCGTACTGCGGCGTCGGCTGCAGCTTCGATGTCGAACTGCGCGGCACCGATGTGGTGCGCATGGCACCGAACCGCGCGGGCGGCGCGAACCATGGCCACGCCTGCGTGAAGGGGCGCTTCGCGTACGGTTACGCCTCGCACCCCGAGCGCATCACACACCCCATGATCCGCGCGACCATCGACGAACCGTGGCAGGAAGTGAG
>DAOLKH010000434.1:0-2001 GCA_035331685.1 Pseudomonadales bacterium | reverse complement strand
ACTGGCGACAAGGCACTGCTGTGCGTCGACGTGTGGGAACATGCCTACTACATCGACTACCGCAACCTGCGCCCGAAGTTCGTCGAGACCTTCCTGGCGCATCTGGTGAACTGGAGCTTCGCCGAAGCCAACTACGGCTGAGACCTGCCGCCCAGGAACGCGGGCGCCCCGTACGGGGCGTCCGTTTGCGACTGGCTGCCACAGGCACTGAATTCGTCCGGATATCGTCAGGCGCGCGTACGGTAGCGTTCGTGCAGCAGTTTCACGCGCTGGACATAGGTCACGGTTTCGGCAAACGGCGGTACACCACCGTATTTCGCGACAGCGCCGGGCCCCGCGTTGTACGCAGCCGCCGCCAGCGTCACGTCTCCCCGGTACTGCTCGAGCAGCATCGCCAGGTATTTCACGCCACCCTCGATGTTCTGCTGCACCGCGAACGCGTTGCTGACACCCATGTCGCTGGCGGTTCCCGGCATCAGTTGCATCAGACCCATCGCACCCTTGCGCGAGAGCGCGTTCGGGTTGAAACCCGACTCGGCGTGGATCAGCGCGCGTATCAGCGCCGGATCCACGTCGTAGCGCTGGGCTGCCGCAGCGATTTGGGGGGTGTACTCGGTGGTGAACAGTCGTGTGGCGTGCCAGTCGACGCGGGAATGTGGATTGCAGGCGTAGCAGGAAAACTCCATCACGCTGAACGAGCGCTGCCTTGCCGGAACCTTGTCGGTGAATGCCACGACGCCGTTCGACTGGCGATACGTGAAGACGCGATAGCGCGGTGCATCGTCGCTCACGTTGCCGAAGCTGTTGCGCTTGCCGCTGCCTTCGGTCGCCTGCGCGGCAAACGCCAGCAGACAGCCCATCACCACCACCAGCGCGCGGTGGAGCTGCGAAAGAGCCGGGCGGGCACTGCCGGGAAGGTTCATCGTAGCGAGATGACTGCCATTGTGTTGATGCCTCAAGGTTAGCCCATCTGACTGCGCTGGCAACCGTGGGCGGGAGCTGGCGTGACCGGTCTCACGCACACGGCTTCTCCATCATTCGTTGCCCGGCCAGATCCAGTCGCGGATCGCGGGCGGATCGATGCCGTGCTCGTGCGCATACTGCAGGCAGTCGTAGCGGCGGTTGCGCAACTGTTGCTTGGCGTGTGCTCCGCGCGCCTGCAGGCGTGGCACGCGGTCGATCACGTCGATCGCGAGGCTGAAGCGGTCCACCTCGTTCTCGATCGCGAGTTCCAGCGGCGTGTTGATGCTGCCGCGTTCCTTGTAGCCGCGTACGTGCAGGTTGTCGTGGTTCGTGCGTCGGTATGCGAGGCGGTGGATCAGCCACGGGTAACCGTGGAAGTTGAAGATGATCGGCTTGTCGACGGTGAAGATGCTGTCGAAATCGCGGGTGGACAGTCCGTGCGGGTGCTCGGTTTCCGGGGTCAGCGTGTAGAGGTCCACCACGTTGACGAAGCGTATGCGCAGGTCGGCGACCAGTTCGCGCAGCAGCGCGACCGCAGCCAGTGCCTCGCGCGTCGCGGTGTCGCCGCAGCCGACCATCACCACATCCGGTTCGCTGTCACGGTCGCTGCTGGCCCACTCCCAGATCCCGATGCCCTGCGCGCAGTGGCGGCGTGCAGACTCGATGTCGAGGTACTGCAGGTGCACCTGCTTGTCGCACACGATCACGTTGATGCGATCGGTAGTGCGCAGGCAATGTTCGCTGGTCACGAGCAGCGAATTCGCATCCGGCGGCAGGTAGATGCGCGTGACCGCGGGGCTCTTGGTCACCACCACGTCGAGGAAGCCGGGGTCCTGGTGAGTGAAACCGTTGTGGTCCTGGCGCCATACCGTCGAGGTGATCAGCAGGTTCAGCGAAGACACCGGGGCGCGCCACGCGATGCGTTGCGCCGTTGCGAGCCACTTGGCGTGCTGGTTGAACATCGAATCGATCACGTGTGCGAAGGCTTCGTAGGTCGACAGGAAGCCGTGGCGACCGCTCAGCAGGTAGCCTTCCAGC
>DAOLKH010000433.1:0-2003 GCA_035331685.1 Pseudomonadales bacterium | reverse complement strand
GTGCATCCGCGTGTGCTCGAGCTGTCCGGAATCGACGCGGAACGCTTCACGGGCTACGCATTCGGAATGGGGGTGGAACGTCTGGCGATGCTGCGCTATGGCGTCAACGACTTACGATTGTTTTATGAAAACGACCTGAGATTTTTAAGGCAATTTCATTGAAAAACAATGAAATAGGATTGTTTGTTTAAGTGAATTACTCGAAATGGATCGCTACGGATATTCGTGATGAAGTTCAGTGAAACGTGGTTGCGCGAGTGGGTTGCCCCGGCGTTGTCGACCGAGCAGCTCGCGGCGCAGCTCACCATGGCCGGGCTGGAGGTGGATGCGGTGACGCCTGCGGGCGCGGCGCTCACGGGCGTGGTGGTGGCCGAGGTGCTGGGCGTGGTGCCGCATCCCGACGCGGAGCGACTCAGCGTGTGCCGGGTCAGCGACGGCGTGGCCGAGTACCAGGTGGTGTGCGGTGCGCCCAACGTGCGTCCGGGTCTGCGGGTACCGTTCGCACGCGAAGGGGCCGAGTTGCCGGGGCTCACGATCCGGCGTGCAAGGCTGCGGGGAGTGGAGTCCAGCGGCATGCTCTGCGCCGCCGACGAACTCGGTATCGAGAGCCGCGGCGACGGACTGCTGGAGCTGCCGCCCGATGCACCGCTCGGTGACGATATCGTCGCCTATCTGCAGCTGGCAGATAGCGTGATCGAGCTCGGATTGACGCCGAACCGTGGCGATTGCCTGGGCATCGCCGGGCTCGCGCGCGAGGTCGCGGCGCTGAACGCAATGGCGATCACACCACCGGACCTGCGGCCGGTATCTGCAACGATCACGGACACGGTCGACGTTACGCTGCTGGCGCCGGCAGCGTGTCCGCGCTACGCCGGGCGGGTGATCCGCAACGTCGATGTAACGAGACCCTCGCCGCTGTGGCTGCAGGAACGGCTGCGCCGCTCCGGCGTGCGCAGCATCGACGCGGTGGTCGATGTGACCAACTACGTGTTGCTGGAGCTTGGCCAGCCGTTGCACGCATTCGATCGCAATACCCTGGCTGGGCACGTGAGCGTACGCCTGGCCCGGCCGGGCGAACGGCTGCTGTTGCTGGACGGCAGCGAGCGCGAGTTGGGCGCGGACATGCTGGTGATCGCCGACGGGCAGGGTGCGATCGCGCTGGCCGGAATCATGGGCGGTGAGCGCACCGCAGTGGGCGTCGCAACGCGCGACATCTTCCTCGAATCGGCTTTCTTTTCGCCGGCCGCGCTGGCCGGGCGAGCGCGTTCCCTCGGGATGCACACCGATGCCTCGCACCGTTTCGAACGCGGAGTCGATTTCGATCTGCAGGTGCGTGCAATCGAGCGGGCGACGCGGCTGTTACTCGATATCGTCGGTGGCGAACCAGGCCCGGTCGTGCTGGCAGAGTCGAACGAGCATCTGCCTGCACTCGAGCCGATCCGGCTCCGCCCGCAGCGACTCGACACGCTGCTCGGCATCACGCTTGCGTCTTCGGAGGTCGAGGCGATCCTCGGTCGACTCGGATTCGTCGCCACGCGCGACGGTGCGGACTGGCTGGTTCGTCCGAACAGTTACCGTTTCGATATCCGCATCGAGGTCGATCTCATCGAAGAGATTGCGCGGGTACACGGCTATGACCGCATTCCCGCACGGGTGCAGAACGCGGCTGTCCCGCTGCGTGCACGACCCGAGGCCGAGCACTCGCTGCGCGCATGGCGTCGTCGCCTGGAAACGCTGGGCTACCAGGAGGCAATCACCTACAGTTTCGTCGATGCACGCACCCAATCGCTGCTCGACCCCGACCGCACCCCGGTCGCCGTCGCCAACCCGATCTCGGCCGATATGGCGGTGATGCGCAGCACGCTGTGGGCGGGGCTGATCAAGGCGGTGCAGTTCAACCAGAATCGCCAGCAGCGCAGTGTGCGTCTGTTCGAGACCGGCTTGCGTTTTCTGCCCGGCGCCGAAGGCCTCGAGCAGCGGCTCGCCATTGCCGGTATCGCCTG
>DAOLKH010000432.1:0-2015 GCA_035331685.1 Pseudomonadales bacterium | reverse complement strand
AGTGGCCACTTCCAGGGCCAAGAATCACTACCAGCGGACGCGCCCTTTTGTCGCCCACGACGCGCACACCTGTTTCCCCCAGGACGAGGCGATGCTGAAAAAGGACGGCTCGTACCCATCGGGTCATTCCGCCATTGGCTGGGTCTGGGCGCTGATCCTGAGCGAGCTGGTGCCGGATCGAACCACCGCGATCCAGGAGCGCGGTTTTGCGTTTGCGCGCAGCCGGGTGATCTGTGGTGCCCACTGGGCGAGTGATACCGTGCAGGGAATGCTGGTGGGCAGTGCGACCTACGCCCGACTGCAGGCCGATCCGACTTTTCTGGCGCAACTGCAGGCTGCAAAGGCCGAGGTGGGCGAATTGCGCGGTCAGCCGCAGCCAGTCACGCGTGACTGTGCAGCCGAAGCCGAGGCACTGCGTCTGGATGACCGAGCCGCACCGTGATCCTTGCAGTCGTAGGTCGGGTTTCAACCCGACAGGTACCGATGCGAATTTCCTGTCGGCATGAATGCCGACCCACGAATCGTTGTAGGTCGGGTTTCAACCCGACAGGTGCCGATGCGAATCCCCAGTCGGCATGAATGCCGACCCACGCCAATCGTCGGCATGAATGTCGACCTGCGTGTGGGTTTGCCCTTACAGCACGCCGCGCAAGGCCTGTCGCTCGTGTTCGAGCAGCCATTGCTTGCGCTGCAGTCCGCCACCGTAGCCCGTGAGCGAACCATCGCTGCCGATGACGCGGTGACACGGCACCACGATGCTGATGAGGTTCGCACCGTTGGCCATGCCCACGGCGCGAACGGCCTTGGGTTGACCGATACGCGTGGCAAGCTCGCGATAGCTCCACGTTTGCCCTGCCGGTATGTCGCGCAGCGCCGTCCAGACCTTGCGCTGGAACTCGGTGCCTCCCATTGCAACCGGCAAGCCGTCGGTGGCAGTGATGTCGCCGTCGAAATAGGCTCGCACGGCAAGCAGTGGCGCTGATCGTCCGGTAGCCTCGCGCAACTCCACCTCATGCCTGTAATGGCGCTGCAGCAGGGTCTGCATGCGCGATTCGTGATCGAGCCAATCCAGGGCGCGCAGGCGTTGCTGGTCGTCGGTCACCAGCAGCATCGGGCCAATCGGGCTGTCCAGACGTTCCAGCGTGAAGCTCAATGCGCTCATGTCCACCTGCCTCGCGATGTCGTTCACGGTTGCTCGCATGTTAGCGCTTTGATTCTTCCGTGCGATGCACTTCATCGGCGTGTATGGTCTGGCAAGGCGTGGCAAACTGGTGCCGTCGCTGCGACAATCCGGGCGGCCCCGGCTTGGGTATTGGCGGCACTTGCAGGAGGTACACCATGGCGACTTCACATCCCTTTGCCTCGAAGATCAGGAACTTTTCGACTGCTGCAGGCAGGACGGGTCGGTTTTTTTCGCTGCCGGCGCTGGCCGGGGAGTTCCCCGGTGTTGCGCGGCTGCCGGTCTCGATCCGCATCGTGCTCGAATCGGTGCTGAGGCACTGCGACGGCACGAAGATCACGTGTGAGCACGTCGAGCAGCTCGCGCGCTGGCAGCCCAATGCCGCGCGCACCGAAGAGATCCCGTTCACGGTTGCGCGCGTGCTGCTGCAGGACTTCACCGGTGTGCCGCTGCTGGCCGATCTGGCGGCGATGCGCTCGGCGGCGCAGCGCCTCGGCAAGGATCCGAAGCGAGTGGAGCCGCTGGTGCCCGTCGATCTCGTGGTCGATCACTCGATCACCGTCGACTACTACGGCAACGCGAGTGCGCTGGCGAAGAACATGGAACTCGAGTTCCAGCGCAACCGCGAACGATACGAGTTCATGAAGTGGGGCATGCAGGCCTTCGACACCTTCCGGGTGGTGCCGCCTGGCTTTGGCATCTGTCACCAGGTCAACCTCGAGTACCTGACCAAGGGCATCCACAGGACAGCAGACGATCTGTATTACCCGGACACGCTGGTAGGCACCGACAGCCACACCACGATGATCAACGGGGTGGGTGTGGCGGGCTGGGG
>DAOLKH010000431.1:0-2015 GCA_035331685.1 Pseudomonadales bacterium | reverse complement strand
CCGGCGTCGTACTGCAGGTAATCGCCGGTCGCGGAGACGATGTTGAACACGCCGACGCGTACCACCGGCGTCTGCGACCGACTGCCGTCGGGGCGCACCACACTCGCCTCGAACGCGTGCACCTCGCCACCGGCTGCCATTTCACGCTGCAGCTCGTACCAGAAGTTCTCCAGGTCGGACATCGTCGGCAGTTCGACGCCGCTGCCGGCACGCTCGATCAGCGCGACGGTGCGCTCCACACGTGCGGCACCCAGTTCGACGGCGCTCGGCGAGCTGCCGAAGCCGTCGCGCGCTTCACCGGCAGCCGCAGTCAAGTGCCCCAGCAGCTCGGTGAGCGAACCGAGCTTCCCGCTCAGGCGTTGTCGTGCATCCGCAATGCGGGTCTCGTTGGCGTCGAAGCGTTGCTCGAGTTCGGCCGAACGCTTCTGCCGCGCGGCAAGCTGGGCGCGCACCCGCGCCAGTTCCTGCTGCTGCGCACTGCGATTCGCAAGGAAACGTGCTTCGCGTTCGCGCGCCTCGAGCGCATCTTCGGTCTGCCCCTGGCGCACCAGCGTCAGGAGCTCGGCGATCGAACGCGGCGCGGCGTCCTCGGGGTGCAGCACGGGCGCAAACACGCTGCACGCAATCGCGACCAGAACCATCCGGCACACACGCTTCACGGTACAGCCTCCGGCGCCGGAACCGGCAACCACAGCAGCTCGAGCGCCGCCTGCCGGTTCGCCACACGGATGCCGTCCCGGATCGCCATGTCGAAATCACTGCCGGCGAGCGGCTCCCACGCCTTCGTGAGCGGGTTCCACACGCCGCAACTGCCGCCGTCCGCAGTGCGATAAAGCAGTGCAATGCGTCCCACACGCAGGATATCGACTTCGCGCTGCTCGCCACCGATCGGGATCGTGTCGCGGTAGCTGTCGATCTTGCGACCGAAGTCGATCTCGATCCGGTAGGCCTCGATCACCTCGCGAAATTTCTCGGCGAGCGTGATGTCGGCGCGATCCATGTTGCGGCGCAGCGACGCAACGCGCTGATTGCGTTCCTGCAGAAGGAACGGCCGGTCGAGCGCGACGAAGTCCTGCAGCGAATCGATCATGCGGATCAGCAGCGGCAGCATCTGGCGCGCGAGTACCGTGGCGTCGCCAAACGAGGCGTCGATCGCGGCGATGCGCTGCTCCTGCGCCGCGATCTGTCGCTCGAGGCGCTCGTTGTAGACGTCGAGGCCTTCGATCTGGCGGTTCAGCGCCCGGTACTCCTCGAGCAGCGCGCGCGACTCATCGGCCAGGGCGTCGATGCGCCGCTGCGACTGCTGCGCCTCGGCAGTCGCCTTCCTGCTTGCATCCAGTACATCGTCGAGCTGTTGCGCCGCCAACGAGGTGCTGACGAACAGCCCCGCCAGCGCGCAGGCAGCACGCAGGGTCCGTCGTGTGCTCGCGATCCGGATCATCGAATGCTTCCCCGCACTGCTGTGATGCCTCTGCTGCGCCGGCGTATTACACCGTGTTTCGCAACCCGGCAGAAGCCGCGCCGACGCGTTCGAGGGTCAGGAACGCGAAATGCAGTTCCGGATCCGACGCGCTCGCGCACTCCTCGCGTGCCACCTCACGCCAGTCGCCGGCCGCACAGGACGGAAACAGCACGTCGCCGTCGACCTCGCACTCGATCAGCGTGAGGTGGATGCGCTCGGCGAGCGGCAGGCACTGGCGATAGATCTCCGCACCACCGATCACCATGCACTCGTCCACGCCGTCGCGTGCGGCGATTCCCTGCGCGAGCAGCAGCGCATCGGGAATACTGCGCGCATGCAGCACGCCTTCGGGAAGGCCCGGCTCGGGCTGGCCGCTGACCACGATATTGCTTCGCCCCGGCAGCGGGCGTCCGATCGACTCGAAGGTGCGCCGACCCATCACGACGGGCTTGCCGAGCGTGAGCGCACGAAAACGGCGCAGGTCTTCGGGCAGATGCCACGGCAGCGCCTTGTCGCGCCCGATGACCCGGTTGCGCGCCATCGCGACGACCCG
>DAOLKH010000430.1:0-2027 GCA_035331685.1 Pseudomonadales bacterium | reverse complement strand
CCGTGGCGCGAAGGGCGTGAAGTCGCAGCTCACCGACTGCGGGATCCTCGCCGACGACCGCCGGTTGTGGCCACTTTATGATTATCTGCAGGCTCGGCAGATCCCGCTGCAGATGGTCACGGCAGAATGGGCTCCCGGACTCAACCGCCCGTCGCACTGCGCCGCAGCACTCGCGGAGTTCCCGCAGCTGCGACTGATCTTCTCGCACATCGGGCACGGACACCGCTTCGGGGAAGGCAGTGACGCGGAGTTCGTCGAACTCGCGCGCAAGTACTCGAACGTCTGTGGTGATCTGTCGCTGCGCCTGCCCGAAGTCGTCGATGGTCACATCGATCCGCACGCGATGGTCGCGCACATCAGGAAGATCGGCACGGATCGTATTTTCTATGGCAGCAACTTCAGCCTGAACGAGATGCTGCATCCGGGCCCGCCTCCTGGCGATGGCGAGTTCCAGCTCAGCGAAACACTGAAGGGCCTGCGGGCACTTGCGACACTGCCGCTGAGCGACGATGAACGGGTCGGCATCGCTGGACGCAACTACCGCCAATGGATGAAACTCGACACCCGAACCACTCCACCACCAGCAGAATGAGCAGAGCCGTGACGATTCCCCGCGAACAAACCCAGCAGATCATCGACACCCATCGCGCCGCAACAGTCGGCATCCTGATGCGCACCGATTACCTGGTGCCAGACGCCTTCGAGGAACAGGCGGCACGCCTCGGTGAGCGCGCTGCGCTGATCTACGAGGACGAAGTCGTCTCGTGGCAGGAACTCGAGGCGCGTTCGGCGCATTACGCGCGCATCGCGCTTGCGAGCGGGTTGCGCCCGGGTGACGTCGGCGCGGTGATGATCGAAAACCGTCCGGAATTCTTCTACGCCTGGCTGGGACTGACACGCATCGGCGTGATCGCCGGGCTGCTGAATACCAGCGCGATTGGCATCGCGCTGGCGCACGCACTGCGCGCGACGTCGGCGAAGGTACTGTTCATCGGTGACGAATGCATGGCGCAGCTCTGCGACACCGAAGACCTGCCGGTCGACGCACTGACGATCGTACGCATCCCGGATGCTGCCACTCGCGACGCACGGAGACATCCTCAAGCCCGCGAAGTGGACAGCATCGACATATCCGCCGTGACGGTGAACGATCTGCGGACCCTGCGCGCCGGCATCGACAACCGTCGTCCGTGTTTCTACATCTTCACGTCAGGAACCACCGGGCTGCCAAAGGCTGCACTGATCAATCACGGTCGCTTCCTGTCGGTCGGCGCCGGCTGGTGCAGCGTGGTCGAACTGTCACAGCAGGACGTCCTGTACTGTGCGCTGCCGCTGTTCCACGGCTCTGCGCTGATGTCGCTCTACAGCACGGCGCTGTATGCCGGGGCCACGCTGCTGATACGCCGGCGCTTCAGCGTCTCGCGCTTCTGGCCGGACGTGAAGCGCTGGAACGTCACGGTGTTCCAGTACGTCGGCGAGGTGGTGCGCTACCTGGTGAACGTGCCGCCGGTTCCCGAAGAACAGGGCCACGGTCTGCGTGTGATCATGGGCTCGGGAATCGGCATCGATGTGTGGCAGCGGTTCAAGCAACGCTTCGGCGACCACGTGCTGATCCTCGAGGGTTGGGGAGCGACCGAGTCCAACGCGAACATGACCAACTTCGATCAGAAGCCCGGCAGTTGCGGACGCATCCCCTTTCCCGATCGCAGCCATATCCGCCTGCTGCGCTACGACCAGGGCAGTGACGAACTGATGCGTGATGCCGGGGGACGCTACATCCTGTGCCAGCCCGGCGAGGTCGGCGAGCTGTACGGGCAGATCCAGCGCGGCAACGGCGAGCCGGTTGCACCTTTCGACGGCTACACCACGGTTGCCGATACAGAAGCCAAGATCCGTCGCGATGTGTTCGAACCCGGCGATGCGTGGTGGCGTTCCGGCGACCTGTTCCGCTTCGACGAAGACGGTTATTTCTACTTCGTCGACCGCATCGGCGACACGTTCCGCTGGAAGGGCGAGAACGTCGCGAC
>DAOLKH010000429.1:0-2028 GCA_035331685.1 Pseudomonadales bacterium | reverse complement strand
CAGGGGACATCTCTATCTGGCTCAATCAGGGGACATTTCTAACTGGGTTTGACACTCTGCATCCGAGAAACTGATTCGATCTCCGGCGCCCGAACTCAGGATCTGCCACGCCGCGCAGCCCCCCTGCCCGATTTTTCCCGCTTCGGAATACGGGGAAACGCCGCAGTGATCCGCAACAGCAGGCGCAGCAGTGCTCCCATGTTGTTTGCCACCACCGGTATTCCGTTCACCAGCAGTGCGACCGAAAGCTGCCGCTCGGGGTCGGCCCATGTCAGGTTGTTCGACAGCCCGATATGGCCGAAGGAAAGCGAGGAATTCGCCCCGAACAGCCCGAATGGTGCCCCACCCAGCATGAAACCGGGACTGTAGCGCATCGGCAGGCCGATCGTGGCATCGCGTGCGGTCGGTCCGGCTGGAGTCGTCGCACGCGCAACCGTGTCCGGACGAAGGATCTGCCGTCCGTTCCAGCGTCCTTCGTCGAGCAGCATCTGGTAGAACGCCGTCATTTCCTCGGCCGTGGCCACCATGTTGGCCGAGGGAATCACGGCACGGTAAAAGGCGGGATCGTCGACCAGGTCGATCACGTCCTCGAAGCGTGCTCCGATCAGGCGGCGCGCGAAATCATCGACCAGCCGCAAGCCCTGGATACCGGTCAGCGACTGCTCTGTGATTCGCGAACGCACCGCGGCGCTGGCGCCGTAATCCAGCACACCCAGGCCCATCGGTTCCTTGAACCAGGCACGCCAGGCCTTGCGCATATCCATCCCGGTCACACGGCGTACGATTTCCTCGAGCAGCACGCCCGAGGTGACGGCGTGATAGGCGGGACGCCTCCCGTTCGGATCCTGCGGTTGCGCATCGCAGAGCAACTGCAGGCATCGCTCGTGATCGAGGATCATGCGCGGATCCTCGACTCCCGCAATGCCCGGGATGCCGGCACGGTGCGCCAGCAGGTGATGGATCGTGATCCTGTCCTTGCCCTTGCGGGCAAACTCGGGCAGGTAGTGCGCGATCGGGTGCTGCAGGTCGATCTCGTCCCGTTCCTCCATGCGATGGATCAGCGTCGCGGTCAGCGCCTTCGACGCCGAGAAAATGCAGCTTGGGGTCCTCGCCGTCGCGAAACGCTTCGGTGCGCCCTCTTCGGCGTGCGGTGCGTTACCGCTCGCGTGTCCGATCGCGCGACTGAACAGCGTGCGTCCACCGCAGCGCAGGCTGAACATGATCGCCGGGTAGTAACCGGTACGATACAAGGCGCAGACCGCATCCCAGACGGCCTGCGCGGCGCGTGGATCGATGCCCGCGTCGTGCGGATCGCACTCCGCGGAGCGATCGATCTGCGTCACCCCGTCGAGATCGGGTGGCACCGCAACGCGATGCATGCGTTTGGCCAGCGGGTGGCGCGGGATGATACGTGCAAGTGCTGGTGCTAGCGCCATCGGCCCTCTGTCTCCGTGCAATCGTCGTGTCCGGCGCCCTGCATCAGTTCACCAGGCGTCGACGCCCCTGCGTCGATCACGGCCCGAGCGGCGGTCTTCGGTGAAACGCACATCGGCGCGACGGTCCGCCTGCGTTCGCCGCGCAAGCCGCCGCCGCCCCACGACGCGATGCAGATGGCACTCGCAGGCGTCGCGGTCGCAGCCCTCCACCGGGACCACAATCACGCGCTCGATCGGGAGCGTCTGCCCGCGCAGGCGCTGCACCGCCTCGCAACCGTCCTTCTGCGGCATGACCAGGCAACCCCGGAAACTGTCGTCGTTGCCGGCTTCGGGTTTTGGACGTTCAGCAGCGCGTGGCACCCTGTTGGTCGTACTGCCCGACACCGGCTGCACGGCCCGCGGCTTCTGGCGCAGGCGCAGACCGACAAACACCGCAAAAGCCACCAGAACCAGAGCAATCACCCAGACCATGCGCATGTCCCCTGTTTATATTGCTGTCGGTATGGGGCCCGTCCCGTCGAAAAGTATAGGGGCGAAGGGATGCTGCGCAAGCCGCAGCGCTCAGGCGTCGACGCGACGCAGCCCCACCGCC
>DAOLKH010000428.1:0-2032 GCA_035331685.1 Pseudomonadales bacterium | reverse complement strand
ATCGGCGTCGGCGGCTGCGTGGCGAGCCAGGAAGGCAGCGACATCGGACGGCGCGCGCCGTATGTGGACATGATCTTCGGGCCGCAGACACTGCATCGTCTGCCCGAGATGCTGGATACGGTGCTCGCCGGCGAACGCAGCCACCCGGTGGTCGACGTGAGTTTCCCCGAGATCGAGAAGTTCGATCGCCTGCCCGAGCCATCGGTCGATGGACCGGCAGCCTTCGTCTCGGTGATGGAGGGCTGCAGCAAGTACTGCAGCTTCTGCGTGGTGCCGTACACGCGTGGCGAGGAAGTCAGCCGGCCGGTTGATGACGTGATCGCCGAAATCGCGCACCTGGCTGCCAGCGGAGTACGCGAGGTGACGCTGCTCGGGCAGAACGTCAACGCCTACCGCGGAGCGGATCATCGCGGCGAGGCCGTCGATTTCGCCGAGCTGCTGCACCTCGTGGCGGCCGTGCCTGGCATCGGGCGTATCCGTTTCGTGACCTCGCACCCGGTCGAATTCGGCCAGGCACTGATCGACGCCTACGCGACGATTCCCCAGCTCGTGGCGCACGTGCATCTGCCGGTGCAGAGTGGTTCCGACCGCGTGCTGGCAGCGATGAAGCGCAACCACACCGTGCTCGAGTACAAGTCGATCGTGCGCAGGCTGCGTCGCCTGCGTCCCGGTTTCTGCATTTCCTCGGACTTCATCGTCGGCTTCCCGGGCGAGACCGCGCAGGACTTTGAAAGCACGATGCGCCTGATCGCCGAAATCGGCTTCGATCATTCCTTCAGTTTCGTCTACAGCCCGCGTCCCGGCACGCCGGCCGCCGAGTTGCCCGACGACACGCCCGAGGAGCTCAAGAAGGAACGTCTGGCGCTGCTGCAGGAGACGATCAACCGCCAGGCTTTCGAGATCTCGCGGCGCATGGTCGGCGGCATCGAGCGCATCCTGGTCACCGGCGTGTCGAAGCGCGATCCCGGACGCCTGCAGGGGCGCACCGAAAACAACCGCATCACGCATTTCCCGGGCACGGACCAGTCGCTGGTCGGTGAGTTCGTCGATGTGCGCATCACCGAGGCATTGCCGAATTCCCTGCGCGCCGAAATGCTGACCTACGAACATCCGTCGGCATGAATGCCGACCTACGTAGGTCGGGTTTCAACCCGACAGGGCGCGGCGGCAATTCCGTCGGACTGAAGTCCGACCTACGTAGGTCGGGTTTCAACCCGACATACCGACATGCCGACACGCCGACCTGCGGCATCGACACCACGGCTTTCGTAGCACCCTGCATTGACGGTATCCTTCGCCCCCTGTGAACGGCCACAAGAGGCTCCGGCTGCTCCCTTGAACGACGACCAGCGACTTCAGTTCGTCCTCGAACCCGGTGACGCGCGCCGTCTTGCGCGGCTCTGTGGACAATTCGACGAGCACCTGCACCTGATCGAACAGCGGCTCGGAGTGCACATCCGCAATCGTGGCAACCACTTCACGGTCGAAGGTCCGGAAGACGCCCGCAACGCGGCACGTGCGGTACTGATCCACCTCTACGACGAAACCGCCCGGCACCTGGAACTGGATCCCGAGCAGGTGCACCTGCGCCTGCAGCAGTCCGGTATCGACGCGTTGCGCGAAGCACAAGAGACGCCAGAGGCAGCGGATGGGGACGTGACCTCGCTGGGCGTGCTGCGGGTGCGCCGGGCGCTGATCCGCCCGCGCGGCAAGAGCCAACAGCTCTACGTGCGCTCGATCCAGCAGAACGACATCAACTTCGGCATCGGACCGGCCGGTACCGGCAAGACCTATCTCGCGGTGGCGTGCGCGGTTGCCGCGCTCGAGGCCGAACAGGTGCGGCGCATCCTGCTGGTACGCCCCGCCGTCGAAGCCGGAGAAAAACTCGGCTTCCTGCCCGGTGACCTGGCACAGAAGATCGATCCCTATCTGCGCCCGCTCTACGACGCACTCTACGAGATGCTCGGCTTCGATCACGTGAACAAGCTGATCGAGCGCCACGTGATCGAGGTGTGTCCGCTTGCCTACATGC
>DAOLKH010000427.1:0-2033 GCA_035331685.1 Pseudomonadales bacterium | reverse complement strand
GCAGCACCGAGTGCATCGACGCAGACAGGCTGGCGAAGCGGCCGAATTCGGCCGGCAATCAGTTCAGCCTGACGGTGGACTATACCTTCGCGCACCTGGACTTCGGTGATCTCAAGGGCCATCTGGCTGCCTACTGGCAGGACAGAAGCTACACCAGCGCGCTCACCACGGGCACGTTCACCAACAGTGCCACCCATACCGCGGCCGTGGTGGCCTACGACCCCACCGTCCTGGATGAGCGCACGCTGGTGAATGCGCGCCTGAGCCTCGACCGGATCGCAGTCGGGCAGGGCACGATGATGGTCGCGCTGTGGGGGAAGAACATCTTCAACCAGGATTACAACACGATGACCATCAACTTTGCGACGCTGGGACCCATCACTCAGTTGTACGGTGAGCCGCGAACCTATGGTCTCGATGTCACGTATGAATTCTGAACACCGCAGTCGGTGATGGCGCGGACATGCTCGTGTTCAGGGTGTCCGTGGCGCAGGTACGTACGTTGCTCGCCCATGCGAGAAAGGCGGGCATCGATACCGAGCGCGTGCTTTGCGGATTCGGACTTGCAGAGGGCGAGCTCGATGCCGAAACCGATCCGACCCAGCTCTGCCTGGTGCATGATCGACTCGGTCGCGAACTGCGCATGGCGCTTGCGCGCGCCCGCGGGGTGCGGGCGTTCGATGCAACGGATCGCGAGATATTCGTGCATTACGTGATCGGTGCGAACAGCCTGTTCCAGGCGCTGGAACGTTTTGTCGACTTCATGGGCAGCCACAGTGAGCGGACGGGCTGCGATTACCAGCTCGAGAGTGCCTCGTCCGTCGTGATCCTGCGTGCCAACCACCTTGCGGCGGGCGCGGATGACACCACGAGACGGAGCTTCCTGCGTTCCGTCAATCAGCTGCTTTACCTGATGTCATGGTTGAGCGGTTCGCATGTGCGGGTGCTGCGGATCGCGCTGCCGGGCGAATCATGCAATGACGCCGCAGCCGTGCTGTGGGCGGTCGAGATTCCGCCCACTTACACCACTACCGGTTGTGCCGAGATATGGTTTGCCCCGCAAATGCTGCAGCGTGCGGTGGTGCGCGATCTGGACGATGCGAGAGTTTTCCTGAGCTGCATCGGCAGGGAGATGCCGAGTCTCGCTACGCAATTATCGCTGCCTGATACCGTCAGTGAAATCATCGAGCGGCATTGCCAGTCCACTGGTCGGGTGCCGAGTCTGCAGCAACTGGCCGTGGTGTTGAACACTTCCGTGGCGACGCTGCGTCGGCGCTTGCAGGAGCAGGGTGGTGGTGCGGGTTTCTCGGGTCTGCGCCAGGGTTGCCAGTTGCGCCTGGCGAAGCGCTTCCTGGGGAATGCCGGATTGAGTGTCGATGATATTGCGCTGCGCATCGGCTTTCAGGACGGCAACGCATTCCGTCGCTCGTTCAAACGCTGGACTGGCATGACACCGTCGGCCTGGCGCAACGAAGTGTCGATACCGGAATTGGCGCAGAACTGATCGGAAAGCCGGCATGAGCAGATCTGTCACGAAACCGCTCGCGTGCAACGCTGCTGCGAACAACGCTGCGAACAACGCTGCGAACAAGGCATTGCAGTACATCGCTGTGGTGATGCTCCTGTTTGCCACCGTGCTGGCGGGCGCCTGTGCTCGCAAGCCCGAACCCCCTCTGCTCGGCGAGCAGCAGGTGGCATTTGAAGGAGCACCGAATTTTCGCGATCTCGGTGGCTATCTGACCCGCGACGGGCGGCGGCTCAGGACCGGCATGCTGTACCGTTCCGGCAGCCTGGCGCACCTGACGGATGCCGATCTGGAGCGGCTGGCAACGCTGAAGCTGCGTACCGTTTACGACTTCCGCACTCCGGCCGAAGTTGGACCCGCACCGGATCGGCTCCCGCCGGATTCCGGAATCGAACTGGTTGCATTGCCGATCGGTGACCCGGGTGTGGACGTGGAAGATCTGCGCAAACGTATCTACGCGGGTGATATCGAAGGTTTGCAGCTTGCCGGTTCATACGCGAACCTCGTG
>DAOLKH010000426.1:0-2035 GCA_035331685.1 Pseudomonadales bacterium | reverse complement strand
ACCAGTTGGTCCCACTGCTTCGGAGCTTCCTTGCGGACCTTGCTGACACGCGCGTTCAAGCGATCGTATACGCGGCCGGCGATGCCAAGCTGTGCAAAGCGAACTTCCTTCGCGGTTTCCTGTACTTTCTTCAGCGCACCATCAGTCTTCGCCTTTGCCTTCGCTGCAGCAGGCTTGCGGGCTGCCGGCTTGCGCTCGACTTTCTTCGCCGCTGCGCGCTGCGGTGCGGCGCGGCGCGCCTTCGGCTTTGCTACTGCTACCACTTCGTTGACGTTTGCTGCTTCTGCCATGGTCTGCCTCCTGTGGGCGTTGATTCGGAGTCCGTGAACTTTCTTGTTCAGGGATGGTGCGCAGCATACGGATCGGGATTAGAAAGCTCATACTAGAAAAATCGGTCAGTTGGCGATTTGTGTCGTTGCCTTGCAACCGTGCGGCAAGGTATGCCAGATGGTCACGATGGCAGTGGAGGTGCAGGCATGATTTCCAGCGATTTTCCGTTCGGTTGCAGCGAAGTCGGTGGCGAGTCCGGCGTGCACTTTCTCAATGGAGTGCGCATCGTGCCGCCGTTCGCCGATGGACTCGAAATCGCCGAGTTTGCACTCGGATGTTTCTGGGGAGCCGAGAGGCTGTTCTGGCAGCAGCCTGGTGTGATCGTCACCGCAGTGGGCTATGCCGGTGGCGTTACGCCGCAGCCCTCGTATCGGGACGTGTGCACGGGGCGTACCGGGCACGCCGAAACCGTGCGCGCGGTCTTTGACCCGCTACGGATCAGGTATCAGCAACTGCTGCGCGTGTTCTGGGAAAACCACGACCCCACCCAGGGCATGCGCCAGGGTAACGACGTGGGAACCCAGTATCGTTCGATGATCTTTACGCATTCATCGCAACAGATGGCGCTGGCGCTGGCTTCGCGCGATGCCTATGCGCGCGCGCTGGCCAGCGCGGGTTTCCCTGCGATCACCACCGGGATCGTGCCCGCGGCTGAATTCCATTACGCCGAGGACTACCACCAGCAATATCTCGCGAAGAACCCGCATGGCTACTGCGGCATCGTCGGGACCGGTGTGCCCTGTCCCGACGCCGCAGTGCGTTGAGCGCTCACACTGCGGTTTACCGCGATCGGGGGCGTCCGTATAATGCCGCGCCTTCACCTCGATAGCCCTTGCGGAGCCAACATGCTGCGGGTGCAGGAAGAAGCGCTTACCTTCGATGACGTGCTGCTGGTCCCCGGCGAGTCCGAGGTGGTAGCCAAGGACGTCAGTCTCCAGACCCGGCTGACTCGGGCGATCACGCTGAACATCCCGCTGATGTCCGCTGCAATGGACACCGTGACCGAGGCCCGTCTTGCGATCGGGATCGCGCAGGAAGGCGGCATCGGCATCGTGCACAAGAACATGACGCCCGAGGAGCAGGCCGAGGAGGTTCGTGCGGTCAAGCGCTTCGAGAGCGGCGTGGTGCGTGAGCCGGTGACCATCGATTCCTCACGTTCGATCCGCGAGCTGATCCGCCTGACCTCGGAGCTGAATTTTTCCGGCGTACCGGTTCTGAATCGCAAGCGCGAGCTTGCCGGCATCGTGACGAGCCGCGACGTGCGCTTCGCGACCGACCTCGATCAGCCGGTGTCCTCGATCATGACACGCAAGCGTGATCTGGTGACCGTGCGCGAAGGCACCGATCTTGCCGAGGTGAAGCAGTTGCTGCATCGCCACCGTATCGAAAAGGTGCTGGTGGTCGACGACGGCTTCCACCTGCGCGGCATGATCACCGCGAAGGACATATTCAAGGCCGAACGGTTCCCGAACGCGTGCAAGGATGCCGACGGGCAGCTGCGCGTGGGCGCCGCGGTCGGCATCTGTTCGGGCAACGACGAGCGCGTGCTGCGTCTGATCGAGGCCGGCGTCGATGTGCTGGTAGTCGATACGGCACACGGTCACTCGCGCAACGTGCGCAACACCGTGCGCAGCATCAAGGCGGCGCATCCGTCGGTGCAGGTCATTGCCGGCAACATCGCCACTGCGGAAGCGCCGCCTTGATG
>DAOLKH010000425.1:0-2036 GCA_035331685.1 Pseudomonadales bacterium | reverse complement strand
GCACCTTCGCCGGCGACGACCACGACACCCACCTGGTGGTCGCGCGGGTCGCGCTGCACGGGTTTCCCGATCTGGGTCTGGCGGGTGGCGCGCGACCCTTCCTGATGCTCGAACTGCCAGCGCAGGCGCTGACTGGACGGGGGATCATCAAGGCGATGCTTGTGCGTTTCGGTGAGCATGCGCTGCCGTTCCTGATCGCAGCGTGCAGCGCGGGAGCGCATCCGGCGAACGTGCATCTGTTCGTCGGCGAGCAGGCGATCGGCGATCTGGATGTGGATCTTGCCGATCGCCTCGATGCGGAGCACCGCATCGAGGCATTGCTGATCCGCGTGAAAACCATTGTCGGTGGCTAGCCAACGAGGCTGAACGGAGGCCCGCACGAACCATGACCGCAACTGCATCCGCCGTCACCGAGAGCGCCGAACGCTGGGTACCCTCGCACTGCAGCATGTGCTACCACGGCTGCCCCATCCTCGTGCACGTGAAGGACGGAGTGCTGCTCAAGATCGAGGGCAATCCCACCACGCCGGCGACACGCGGGCGGCTGTGTCCCAAGGGCAACAGCGGCGCGATGCGGCTCTACGATCCCAAGCGGCTCAAGGTGCCGATGCGCCGCACCAACCCCGAGAAGGGGTTGGACGTCGATCCGCAGTGGGAGGAGATTTCCTGGGACGAGGCGCTGGATATCCTCGAGCAGAAGTTGCGTTCGATCCGCGACCGTGACGCGAACCTGCTTGCAGTCGGCGGCTTCAACACGCACTCGTGGCACTGGGGCAACGCCTTCGGACTCGCGTTCGGCACCACCAATTGCGCGAAGAACCTGTTCAGCGCGATGGGCCATATGTGCGGTAACGGCGCGCACACGGCCGGCGAGATGATCCACAACTCGATGAATACGCATCCGGATCTGGAGTACGCCGAGTACGCGATGATCGTTGGTGCAGCGATCGGTGAGGCGTACCAGAGCGCGGTGGCGTACGGCCGCATCATGGGTGATGCGCGCGAACGCGGGAACCTGCGCGTGGTCGTGGTCGACCCGCAGCAGAGCCGCGCGGCAGCGATGGCCGACGAATGGGTGCCGATACGCCCGGGCACCGACTGCGCGATGCTGCTTGCGATGATGCACGTGCTGCTGCACGAACTCGACATCTACGATGCCGGCTACCTGCGCGTACACACGAACGCCGCGTATCTGATTGGTGCCGATGGCTATCCGCTGCGCGATGCCGCGAGCGGCAAGCCGCTGGTCTGGGACGGCGCGGTGCAGTGTGCGCGCGTGTTCGATGATCCCGTGCTCGACGTGGCACAGCTCGCGCTGCGCGGTCGCTTCACGACTCCGGCCGGGGAAGGCCAGCCGGGCTTCCAACTGCTGTTCGACCATCTGTGGCAGTACACGCCGGAATGGGCCGAGGCGATCAGCAGCGTGACGGCCGTGACGATCCGGCGCCTGGCACGCGAACTGGGGCAGGCCGCGCGCATCGGCGAGACGATCGAGATCGACGGCAAGACCTATCCGTACCGGCCGGCGTCGGTGTCGGGCTACCGTGGGCTGAGCACGCATACCAATGCGCTGCACACCTCGTGGGCGATGGAACTGATCAACGTGCTGATTGGCTCCACGCGTGCGGTCGGCGGTGCGCGTGCCTGGATCGGCTCGATGATGCCACAGTCGCCGGCCACCACGCTGCCCGGGCCTGACGGCCTGATCTTCACGCCGTTCCAGCCGCACGCGTTCGTGTTCCCGCCGAAGATGATCGCGGTTCCCGAATACTTCCCGGTGGCGTTCGATTCCGGACTGCTGTGCTTCGAGGCGCAGGCCGAACCCGAGCGGTACGGGGTCACACCGATCGAGATGCTGATCAACGAAGGCGGCAACCCGGTGATGACCGGACAGAATCCGTCGTCGGCGATCGCCGGGTTGAAGGCGATTCCGTACCTCGTCGACATCACGCTGTATGTCGATGAGACCGCACTGTTCGCGGACCTGGTGCTGCCGGACGTGAGCTACCTCGAGCGCTGGGGCTGGGAAGGCATGT
>DAOLKH010000424.1:0-2042 GCA_035331685.1 Pseudomonadales bacterium | reverse complement strand
CGCGCACGACCCGGTACACCGTCACTATCATCACCAGGGCCTCACGTTCGGGCTGCTGTACGCGTTCAGCGAGAACTTCCTGCTGCCCTTCTCACACGACGAGGTCGTGCACGGCAAGCGCTCGCTGATCGGACGCATGCCGGGCGATGCGTGGCAGCAGTTCGCGAACCTGCGCCTGCTGTACGTCTACCAGTACACCTACCCCGGCACAAAGCTGCTGTTCATGGGCAGCGAGTTCGCACAGCGCGCCGAGTGGAATCACGATCGAGCGCTCGACTGGCATCTGTTGGGGGGAGAACGCGAGCGTGGCGTGTTCACGCTGCTGCAGGACATGAATCGACTCTACCGTGACCGGCGCTCACTGCACGGTGCGTGTTTCGAGCAGCGCGGGTTCGAGTGGATCGACTGTCACGACTCCACCCAATCGGTGATCAGCTACCTGCGCCGCGACGGCGACGAGTTCTGCATCGTCGTGCTGAATTTCACGCCGGTGCCACGCCACGGCTACCGCATCGGCGTCCCCGCCGGCGGGCCTTACCGTGAACTGCTGAACAGCGACTCCCGCTATTACGCCGGCAGCGATCTGGGCAATGCCGACGGACTTGTCGCGGTGAGCGAACCGCTGATGGGTCGCCCGTGCTCACTCACGCTCACGCTGCCACCGCTGGCGGGCATCGTGCTGGCACCACAACGGAACTGAGACGATGCGCATACTGTTCGTCTCCTCCGAGATCCACCCACTGATGAAGACCGGGGGACTGGCCGACGTCAGCGCCAGCCTGCCACGCGCGCTGCAGTCACTGGGGCACGAAGTCACGTTGCTGATGCCGGCCTACCGCGATGTACTGGCTGCAGCGATTCCATTTGGCATACGGATGGTGGCGACGCACACGATCGATGGACACCACGTGCGCCTGCTGCAGACTCGCCAGCCGCACGCCCGCAACCGGCTCTGGCTGCTCGATTGTCCCGCACTGTTCGATCGCCCCGGCAATCCGTACCACGGCGTCAACGGCGAGGACTATCCGGACAACGCGGAACGCTTTGCACTGCTGTGTCGCAGCGCGGCACTGCTTGCGCAAGACCGGCTCGGCCTCGGCTGGCAACCCGACGTGGTGCACTGCAACGACTGGCAGACGGCACTGGTGCCGCTGCTGCTGCACTCGGCTCGCCCACGCCCGGCACTCGTCTTCACCATCCACAACCTCGCTTACCAGGGATTGTTTCCCGCAGCCACGCTGCAGCGGCTCGGGCTTTCCGTCCGGCATTGGCACTCCGACGGGCTGGAATTCCACGGCCTGCTGAGTTTCATCAAGGCCGGCATCGTGTTCGCGGATCGCGTGAATACGGTCAGCCCGCGCTACGCGAAGGAAATCCTGCAACCGGCATTCGGAAATGGTCTCGATGGTCTGTTGCGGCATCGCAGCGACGTACTGAGTGGCATCCTGAACGGTATCGACAGCAATGCATGGAACCCAGCGCGCGACCCGGCGCTGGTGAGCCGCTACGGAATCACGACGCTCGCGCGCAAGACCGACAACAAGTTGGCCCTGCAGAGGGAGCTTGGACTGATTGTGGACGCTGCAACACCGCTGCTGGCGTTCATCGGGCGTCTGGCAGAACAGAAAGGTATAGACCTGCTGCTCGCGGCACTGCCCGAACTGCTCGATCACCCGTGCCAGGCCGCGATCCTCGGCAGTGGCGATCCGACCAGCGAACGCGATCTCGCCGCGCTGGCCAGCGCGCACCCCGGGCGCGTCGCATTTCGCACCGGTTACGACGAGATGCTGGCCCATCGCATCGAGGCCGGAGCGGACGTGTTCCTGATGCCGTCGCGCTTCGAGCCCTGTGGCCTGAACCAGATGTACAGCCTGCGCTACGGCACGGTGCCGGTGGTGCGCGCAGTGGGCGGACTCGCCGACACCGTCGTCGACGCCACTCCGGCCGCCGTCGCCGACGGCAGCGCAAACGGTTTTCGCTTCGACTCCGACACTCCGGCAGCGCTCGTCACGGCGGCTCGCCGCGCTCTCGCGCTGTATGCG
>DAOLKH010000423.1:0-2043 GCA_035331685.1 Pseudomonadales bacterium | reverse complement strand
TGAGCACCGCACCGTACGGCAGGCGGTAACGCTCGCGCTCGCGGCCGTCGGCGTCCAGAACCGACAGCTCGCCCGAACGCGACACGGCGACCAGCTTGCCCGACTTCTGCTCGACCCAGCGCAGGTTGTGCAGGCGCACCGTACCGTTGTTCTTGACCTGGATGTTGTCGGCCTCGGTCGCACGCGACGCGGCTCCACCGATGTGGAAGGTACGCATGGTCAACTGCGTGCCCGGCTCGCCGATCGACTGCGCCGCGACCACACCGATCGCCTCGCCGATGTTCACGCGGTGCCCGCGCGCAAGATCACGCCCGTAACACTTGCTGCAGATCCCGTAGCGCGTTTCGCAGGTGATCGGCGAACGCACCGTGACCTCGTCGACGCTGAGCTTCTCGAGGTGATCGACCATGGCCTCATCGAGCATCGTGCCCGCTGCAACCGCGATCTCGTCGCTGCCGGGGCGCAGCACGTCGCGCGCCACCACGCGCCCGAGCACACGGTCGCCAAGCCCCTCGATCACGTCGCCGCCCTCGATGACCGGCGTCATCAGCAGCCCTTCGGTGGTGCCGCAATCTTCCACGGTGATCACCAGGTCCTGCGCCACGTCGACCAGACGCCGCGTCAGATAACCCGAATTCGCAGTCTTCAATGCGGTATCGGCGAGGCCCTTGCGCGCGCCGTGCGTCGAGATGAAGTACTGCAGTACGTTCAGGCCCTCGCGGAAGTTTGCCGTGATCGGCGTCTCGATGATCGAGCCATCCGGCTTGGCCATCAGGCCACGCATGCCGGCGAGCTGACGGATCTGCGCCGGTGAGCCCCGTGCGCCCGAGTCCGCGTACATGTACACGGAGTTGAACGAACCCTGCTCGTGCTCCTTGCCCTTGCTGTCGCGCGCCTTCTCCTTGCTGATGCCTTCCATCATCGCCTTGGCGACCAGATCGTTGGCACGCGACCAGATATCGATCACCTTGTTGTACTTCTCGCCCTGCGTCACCAGGCCCGAGGCGTACTGCGACTCGATTTCCTTGACCTCGCCTTCGGCCTGCGCGATCAGGTTCGCCTTCGCCGCGGGAATCACGAAATCGTTGACACCGATCGAGGCGCCCGAGCGCGTCGAGTATTCGAAGCCGGTGTACATCAACTGGTCGGCGAAGATCACCGTCTGCTTGAGTCCGACGTTGCGATAGCAGGTGTTGATCAGGCGCGAGATGCACTTCTTGGTCATCGGCATGTTGACCAGGTCGAAGGACAGCCCGTCGGGCACGACCTCGAACAGCAGCACGCGGCCGACCGTGGTGTCGACGCGGCGCGCGTTCTCGCGCAGGCCGCCCGCGCCATCGGGCAGACGCTCGCGAATACGCACGCGGATGCGCGTGTGCAGGTCGATCTGCCCGGCGCCCCAGGCGCGGCGCACCTCGTCAGGATCGGCAAAGGCACGCTGCCCGCTGTCGACCTCGACACGTTCGCCCTTCGCCCCGATGCGCTCGCGCGTCATGTAGTACAGACCGAGCACCACGTCCTGCGAGGGCACGATGATCGGGTCGCCGTTGGCCGGCGACAGGATGTTGTTGCTCGACATCATCAGCGCACGCGCTTCGAGCTGCGCCTCCAGCGTCAGCGGCACGTGTACCGCCATCTGGTCACCGTCGAAGTCGGCGTTGTAGGCCGCGCAGACCAGCGGATGGAGCTGGATCGCCTTGCCTTCGATCAGCACCGGCTCGAAGGCCTGGATGCCGAGGCGGTGCAGCGTCGGGGCGCGGTTCAGCAGCACCGGGTGCTCGCGGATCACATCGGCGAGGATATCCCACACCTCCGGCGGCTCGCGCTCGACCATCTTCTTCGCGGCCTTGATCGTCGTCGCCAGCCCGCGCGCCTCCAGCTTGCCGAAGATGAACGGCTTGAACAGCTCGAGCGCCATCTTCTTCGGCAGGCCGCACTGGTGCAGCTTCAGCGTGGGACCGACCACGATCACCGAACGGCCCGAGTAATCGACGCGCTTGCCGAGCAGGTTCTGGCGGAAGCGCCCCTGCTTGCCCTTGATCA
>DAOLKH010000422.1:0-2054 GCA_035331685.1 Pseudomonadales bacterium | reverse complement strand
GTCTGACTCCTGCGGAACTGATATCCGTGCTGCTCGCGGCACCGGTGGATCTGATCTTCAATGGCGGCATCGGTACCTGGTTCAAGGCGAGCGACGAGGATCATGCCTCGGTCGGCGACAGGGCGAACGACGGCGTGCGCATCGACGCAACACGGATTCGCGCGCGCGTTATCGGTGAGGGCGGCAACCTTGGGCTGACGCAGCGTGCGCGCATCGAGTTTGCTGCGGCCGGCGGTGCCTGCAATACCGACTTCATCGACAATTCGGGTGGGGTCGATTGCTCCGACCACGAGGTCAATATCAAGATTCTGCTGAGCAGGGTCGTCGCATCGGGCGAGATGACGTCGCAGCAGCGCGCGGCGTTGCTCGAGGACATGAGCGACGAAGTGGCGCAGCAGGTGCTCGCGAACAACTACCGTCAGACGCAGGCGATCAGCATCGCGGAGCATGAGGCGCCCGCGCGCATCGACGAACATCGTGCGTTGATCGCCTCGCTGGAAGCGCGCGGCGTGCTCGATCGGCGCCTCGAGTTCCTGCCCGGCGACGATGTGCTGGAGGAACGGCGCACCCTGGGCAAGGGGCTGGTCCGGCCGGAGCTGGCCGTACTGACGTGTTATGTGAAGGGCCAGTTGAAGCGCGACATCCTTGCTTCGGAGCTGCCCGAGGATCCGTATCTGTCGCGAAGCATCGCGTGGGCGTTCCCGGCGCGTCTGGTCGAGCGTTTCGGCGAGCGGCTGGGGCAGCACGAGTTGCGCCGCGAAATCGTTGCGACGCAGATCGGCAACGATCTCGTGGATCTGATGGGCATCACCCTCATCGATCGTCTGCAGCAGAGCACCAACGCCAGCATTGCGGCAATCGTGCGAGCGTACACGGTGGCGCGCGACGTGTTCGGGCTGCACCACTGGTGGAGCGTGGTGGAAGGGCTGGATCATGCGGTCGATGCGCGTGTGCAACTCCAGGTGTTCGCGGATCTGCAGCGACTCTTGCGTCTGGCCACGCGCTGGTTCCTTCACAATCGGCGCTGCAACCTCGATCTCGGTGCCGAGGTTGCGGCGCTGGCGGCGCCGGTGGCACATATTCAGGTGTCGATGGGCGAGTACGCAGGTGGCGAGCAACTGCTCGCATGGCGCAAGCGTCATGACGAGCTGCTGGCTGCAGGGCTGCCGCAGCCGGTGGCGGCGGGGCTCGCCGGTTCGTCGATGCTGGTTGCGGCGCTCGGGATTGTAGACGTTGCCCTGACCCAGGGGCTGCCCGTGGAGAGCACGGCGCGGATTGCCTTTGCACTGAACGATCGACTGGATTTCTACTGGTTCGGCAAGCAGATCAGCGCACTCGCGGTCGATGGCTACTGGCAGGCTCTGGCGCGCGAGTCCTATCTGGATGAGCTCGATTGGCAGCTGCGCGCGATCGTTGCACAGGTGGTGCAGGAAGCGGCGGCGGGACAGGATATCGGGCAGTGTCTCGAGCGCTGGGAATCCTCGCGGGCGCCAGCCGTGGCGCAGTGGCGCTTGCTGTTGAAGCAGATTCGTGACGCGCGCACGCAGGGCTACGCGATGTACGCGGTTGCCGTGCGTGCGCTGCTCGCGCTGGCGCAGCCGCTGGCGCCCTGAACCGTGGCGCCCTGAACCGCAGCTTGTGGCGCGTTCGATCGGTTATCCTTGGCGCCCCATTCGAATCGATCGGTTCCACACGTGATTCTGCCGTACCCCGTGCTGCGCAAGCTGTTGTTCCTGGTCCCGGGTGAGAGTGCGCATGAACTCGGGTTGCACGGGCTCGATGCGCTGGTGCGTCTGCGCCTGCACGGGCTGTTGTCGGCACTGCCTCCCTCCGACCCGATACGCTGTATGGGGCTCGAATTTCCGCATGCGGTCGGGTTGGCAGCAGGGCTCGACAAGAACGGTGAACACATCGATGCGCTCGCCGCACTCGGCTTTGCGTTCATCGAGATCGGTACCGTGACGCCACAGCCGCAGCCTGGCAATCCGCAGCCGCGGCTGTTCCGCATTCCGCAGGCCGAGGCGCTGATCAATCGCATGGGATTCAACAACCGT
>DAOLKH010000421.1:0-2054 GCA_035331685.1 Pseudomonadales bacterium | reverse complement strand
GCCCCAGATGCGACCACTGGCCGGGTTGACACTGCGAGGTCCGGTGCTGCCGGCGCAGCCGCCCACATTGTTCAGTGCGACGACGAAGAAGTGGCGTGTGTCGATCGGCTTGCCGGGCCCGATGCAGTTGTCCCACCAGCCCGGCTTGCGGTCGTCTGGCGAATGGAACCCGGCCGCGTGGTGGTGGCCGCTCAGCGCATGACACACCAGTATCGCGTTCGAGCGTTCCGCGTTCAGCGTGCCGTAGGTCTCGTAGACGAGCTCCCACGATGCAAGTGTGCGTCCGCAGGCGAGCGTCAGCGGCGCATCGAAGCGATGGATACACGGAGAGACAATGCCGACGCTGCCGGTCATTGCCGGCGGTTCCAGGTTCATGCGGATTCCTCGGGGTGTTCCCAGCCTAGCAACAGCATGTGGAGCTGTTCAAGCGTGAGTTGCTCCGCTGCCCATTTCGGCCGGTATCCTGGCCGGTGCGCGGATGCGCACGGTCTTCAGTCGCGTGCCATGGCCGCTGCTGACTTCGACCGCACCTGTGGCAACACCGAATGTCTGGGCGAGAAAGTGCCGCAGTCGGACGTTCGCTTCGCCGTCGCTCGGCACCGCACGGATGCGCACCCGCAAGCGGTCACCATGCTCGCCAACGATGCGATCCTCGCTGGCGCGCGGCTGCACCAGACAGCGCAATACCAGAACCTCGCCTTCATAGTGCCACCAGGCGCCCCGCGTCATCAGAAGCCGATCACGGCGCCGGCGGGTAACCTGATCGCGTTCGCGATGCCGTGGAGCAGGATCTCGAACACATTGATCGCAAGGAACACGAGGATCGGTGACAGGTCGAGGCCGCCGAGCGGCGGCAACAGCCGGCGTACCGGCGCCATCACCGGTTCCGTGAGCTGGTACAGCAGCGCGATTGCGGGGTGATGACTCTGCGGCGCGATCCAGCTCAAGACGATTGCGGCCAGGATGGCAAAGAAATAGATGTTGATCAGCACCGCACAGATGCCCGTGGCAGCCCACGCCAGCAACAGCAGCGGATTGGGTGGAGGGAAGCCTGCGAGCGTGAATACCAGCAGGGTGGCTGCGCACTGGGTTGCCAGTGCAAGCACCAGACTTGCCGAATCGAGACGGCGCCACGGCGGAATCACGCGGCGCAGCGGGCGCAACAGTGGATCCGTGACCCTGACCACCAGTTGCGATACCGGATTGTAGAAGTCTGCTCGCACCATCTGCAGCAGCAGACGCAACAGCACAGCCAGCAGCAGCAGGCCCAGCAGACTCTGGAATACGTAACGGAGCGCTTCGGCAACGGTTCCCATGGTGCCTGATCCTGCTTCAGGGCTGGCCGAGTTCGTCGGCGAGTTCCCGCGAGCGGTTGCTTGCGGCTTCGAGAGCGCCTTCGAAGATGCGGCGCAACCCACGCTCCTCGAGCACACGCAGTGCGCGCTCGGTGGTACCTCCGGGAGACGTCACGCGACGACGCAGCTCGGTGACCTCGACCCCGCTCTCGAGCGCCATGCGTGCAGCTCCGAGTGCCGTCTGTGCGGTCAGTGCCCGTGCGAGTGCCGGGTCCAGCCCGAGGTTTTCGCCGGCGGTTTGCATCGCTTCCATGACCAGGAAGAAATATGCGGGGCCACTGCCGGAAAGCGCGGTGACCGCGTGCATCGCGTCCTCGTCGTCGATCCAGACCACCGAGCCGATGCCGCCGAGGATGCGATCCGCCTGCGCGCGCTGCGTCGCGCTGGTGGTCGCGGTCGCGTAGAGCACCGTCGCGCTCGCCTGCAGCAGCGCAGGCGTATTGGGCATGCAGCGCACGATGGCGGTGCCTTCGTCCAGCCACGAGTGCAGGGACGTCGTGCCGATGCCTGCCGCGATCGAGATCACCAGCGCGTTGCTGTGTGCGACCGCGGCAGCGATGTCGCGACAGACAGCGCGCAGTTGCTGAGGCTTGACCGCGAGTACGACGATATCGGCTCCTTCGGCGGCCTCTGCATTGGCGGTGTGTACCGTGACCCCGAGCGCCGCCAGCCTCTCGCGACACTGCGGGTCCGGGTCGG
>DAOLKH010000420.1:0-2060 GCA_035331685.1 Pseudomonadales bacterium | reverse complement strand
ACACGGTTGCACCGGCGCTGATCGCAAACGGCTCCGAAGAACACAAGGCGTTCTTCCTGCCGAAGATCGCTGCCGGCGAGCTGCATTTCTCGATCGGCTACACCGAACCCGGTGCGGGAACCGACCTCGCATCGTTGAAGACCTCCGCCGTGCGCGAAGGAGACGACTACATCATCAACGGCAGCAAGATATGGACCAGCAGCGCCGAGGCTGCCGACTACATCTGGCTCGCAGCACGCACCGATCCACAGGTACAACCGCCGCACAAGGGCATCACGATCTTCATGGTCGATGCGCACCAGCCCGGCTTCACGTTCACGCCGCTGTATACGGTGGGCAGCGTGCGCAGCAACGCGAGCTATTACGACAATGTGCGTTGCCCGGCAGCGATGATCGCGGGACAACTGAACGGCGGCTGGAAACTGATCACTTCGCAGCTCAACCACGAGCGCGTCGGCCTCGCAGCCATCGGCATCCAGGGCTGGGGCTTGCTGCAGCGCACGCTGAAGTGGGCACAGGATACCGACGCCGGCGGCGGCAGGCGCATCGCCGAACTGCCGTGGGTGCAATCAACGCTCGCCGAGGTCTATACGCGGCTCGAGGCGATGCGACTGATGAACTGGCGCATGGCGTGGCAACTCGATACCGGCGAGCCGGACCCTGCCTTTGCCTCGGCGATCAAGGCCTACAGCACCGAATGCCTGATCACTGTGGACAAACTGATGCTGAACGTGACCGGCATGCCGGGCGGTCTGCGGCGGGGATCACCGGGCGGCGCTCTCGCAGGAGACATCGAGGAAAACTACCGCAAGTGCCAGATCAACACCTTCGGCGGCGGCGTGGCCGAGGTCATGCGCGATCTCATCGCACAGTTCGGCCTCGGCATGGCGGCCTACAGCCGGCGCTGAACTCCAGCCCGCCACCCGTCTGCGATCGGGGGCGGGCTGTCTACGATCGGGAACAGGTGGCCCGCGCGGGGCCACGCACGATTTTCAGAACCGGGTCTTCAACGCCGCGAGGCGCGCGTAGAACTCCGGCAGCTCCGCCTTGTCGCGGATGTACGGATGATGCTCGAACTCGATCACGGTCGCGCCGGCATCCAGCAATTCGGGGATATCGGCAACCGAACGTTCGAAGTCGCCACGATGATCGGCACCGTAATGAACCGGCGCGTGCGCGCGCACCTGCAACGTCGCGGGATCACGTCTGGCGGCAACGAAGGCCTCACGAATGCGCTGCACTCCATCGCGCACGTACTCTGCCTGGGTCGAAATCGGCACCCAGCCTGCACCGAGCTCGGCGATACGCCGCGCCTGGCGCTCGGTCGGCTTCACTCCAAACCAGAGCGGAATCGAACGATCGCGCGGAAACGGCGTACTGTAGACGCGCTCGAAATTCACCGTTTTCGAGCGAAAGCTGGCCGGAGCCTCGCGCCACAACACCTGCATCGCGCGCACCTGGTCGTCGAGCAGCGTCCACGCCTGATCGAAATCGAGCCCTTGCGCCTCGAACTCTTCGCGCTGCCAGCCGGTACCGATGCCGATCTGCAGACGCCCGGGCGCCAGCGTATCCAGGGTCGCCAGCATCTTCGCGAGCAGCGCCGCCGGCCTGAGCGGGGCGATCAGGATGCCGGTTGCAAGCTCGATACGCGTCGTCACTGCAGCTATCGCCGACAGCAGCGTCAGCGGTTCGAACCACGGCTCCGATGGCGGCAGAGGAAAGGCACCGTAAGGATAGCGATCGGTATGCTCACCCATCACCACGTGATCGGTGAACACCACCTGGTCCACGCCCGCCGCATCGGCCAGACGTGCAGCCTCGATATAGCCACGCGAATCACCACCGAAGTAGTTGTGCACGCCGAACATGCCGAGCGCCAAGCCAAATTGCGCCATCTCAGTATTCTCCTGCGTCTGATGTCCTGTCCGAATGAATACGTGCCCGCAGCGCTCAGGCACCGGGGCGCTGTCCGCCGCAGAGCACGTCGGTCACCATCTCGGTGTCCATGTACTCGCGCAGGCTCACCAGCTTCCCGGCACGAAAACGAAACAGAAAGTGGT